>NZ_JADIJM010000030.1:0-83956 GCF_017355315.1 Achromobacter sp. SD115
GCCGCCCATGGCGGCTGGCTGTCGTTCGACCATTGGATGGCGCAAGCGCTGTACGCGCCCGGGCTGGGCTACTACGCTGCCGGCAACGTCAAACTGGCTGACGCCGACGGCGACGTCCGCGCCCCAGCCGGCGACTTCGTCACCGCCCCCCAGCTGACCCCGCTGTTTGCCCGCACGCTGGCCCGTCAGGCTGCCCAGGTGCTGCGCCAGACGCAGACCGACGCCGTGCTGGAATTCGGCGCCGGCACCGGCGCGCTGGCCGAGGGCGTGCTGCGCGAACTCGACGCGATGGGCCTGGAGCAGACCCGCTATCTGATCCTGGAAGTCTCGGCCGACCTGCGCACCCGCCAGGCAGAAAGACTGGCGGCGTTCGGCGACCGCGTGCAATGGCTGGACGCGCTGCCGCAAGCCTTCGCCGGTTGCGTGCTGGCCAACGAAATCCTGGACGCGATGCCGGTGTCGATCTTCCGCTGGAGCGACGCGGGCGAAGTGCTGGAACGCGGCGTGGCGGTGGACGCCTCGCAAGGCTTTGTGTGGGAAGACCGTCCCGCGCCGCCCGCGCTGGCGGCCGCCGTCGCCGCCCGCATGCCGGCCCTGCCCGGTTACGTATCCGAGATCAACCTGCAAGGCGAAGCCTGGATCGCCGCCATGGGCGGCTGGCTGGAACGCGGCGCGGCGCTGCTGGTGGACTATGGCTTTCCGCGCAGCGAGTACTACCATCCGCAGCGCGCGGGCGGCACGCTCATGTGCCATCTGCGCCATCACGCCCACGGCGACCCGTTCACCGCGCCGGGCCTGCAGGACATCACCGCCCACGTCGATTTCACCGCCATGGCGGACGCCGCGCTCGAAGCCGGCCTGCAGGTCCTGGGCTACACCTCGCAGGCCCGCTTCCTGATGAACGCGGGGCTGATGGATCTGCTGGCGCAACTGGATCCGGGCGACGTGCAGCAATACGCGCAGGCGGTAGCGCCCGTGCAGAAGCTCTTGTCCGAATCGGAAATGGGCGAACTGTTCAAGGTGCTGGCGGTGGGACGCGGCATCACCGAGCCCTTGGCGGGATTCTCGCGCGGCGACCGGCTGGGCAAGCTGTAAGGGCGCGCGACGCCCCTCTTTCAGATCGGTCGCGGAATCACTGCGCGCGCAGGCGCTCCAGACGCGCCGCTCGGACCTGTTCCTTGATACGCGCTGGATCCCCGGCGCAGGCGCGGGCGATGGCCCCGGCATCCACGCCGCGCACGGCGGCCACGCGCGACAGCCAAGCCGGGCGGTCCACCGCACGCAGCACCGCGGCCGTATCCAGCAGATCGACAAAGCGTTCCGGCTTGCGCAGCGCGTCGGCACGCTCCATCAGCGCCAACTGCGCATCGGCAGGATCCGCGCCCTGCTCCGCGGCATCCAGCCCCGCCAGCACTTCCGGCAGCAGCCGCGCGTAATCATTGCACTCGGTCGGCACGCGCAGGCGGCGGCCCATGGCATCGCGTTCTGGCGTCAGCCGGCACAGCAAGGCATAGCGACCCGGCAGCGACAGGTTTTGTGCGGCCGCGCGGTCCACATCCGCCACGATCTGGTCCACGCCTTGCAGCTCGGGCATCACGCGCGCCAGCGCCCCGCATTGCTGCAGGATGCCCAGCATGCGCGACGGCGCCGCCGCCATCAGGCCGCGCGACAATTCCTTCCAGACCCGCTCGGCCACCAGCGCATCGGCCTCGCCGGCCTCGACCATGCGGCGGCACAGTTCGATGGTTTCGGGCGCCACGGAAAAATCGCCAAAGCGCGCCGCGAAGCGGGCCAGCCGCAGGATGCGCACCGGATCCTCTTCGAAGGCCTCGCCGACGTGGCGGAAGATGCGGTCGCGCACGTCCGCCGCGCCGCCCAGGGGATCGACCAGTTCGCCGTCCTGCGTCTGCGCGATGGCGTTGACGGTCAAGTCGCGACGACGTAAGTCCTCTTCCAGCGTGACGTCGGCGCCGGTGTAGAACGTGAAGCCCTTGTAGCCCCGCCCCGATTTGCGTTCGGTGCGCGCCAGCGCGTATTCCTCTTTGCTGCGCGGATGCAGGAAGACGGGAAAATCGCCGCCCACCGGCACGAAGCCGCGGCGCGCCATGTCCTCGGGCGTGGCACCCACCACGACCCAGTCGTGGTCGCCGGGCTGCAAGCCGAGCAGCGCATCGCGCACCGCTCCGCCCACGATATAGACCTGCAGGCCGTCGGTGGCCGGATCCCGCGTCATGGAATCGAGGTGCTTTCCGCGCCCAACGGCACGATGTTGCCCAGGCGTTCCTTCAGGGACTGGGACTGGCCGGTGAACATGGCCGCGTAATACACCGAGTTGGACATCACGTTCTTCACGTAGGTGCGCGTTTCGTTGAACGGGATGGTCTCGGCGAAGATGGCGCCTTCCACCGGATGCGTGAAGGTCGAGCGCCAGTTGTGCGGACGGCGCGGGCCGGCGTTGTAGCCCGCGCTGGCCAGCATCTGCGAACCGTTCAGGTCGCGCAGCACCATGTTCAGGTAATTGGTGCCAAGTTCGGTATTGGTGTCGAAGTCGTTGACGCTGTCGGGCGTGAAGTTGCTCATGCCGATCTTGCCCGCGACCCACTTGGCGGTGGCCGGCATCAGTTGCATCAGGCCGGATGCGCCCACGTGCGAACGCGCGTCCATGATGAAGCGCGATTCCTGACGGATCAGGCCGTAGACCCAGGCCGGGTCCAGCGCGATGGCGTTGGCCTTGGCGGTGACGCGGCCTTCGAACGGCGCGATGAAGCGCTGGCTGAAGTCGAACTCTTTTTCCGTGCGATCAGAAGTGTTGACCACGCGGTCGTAGATGTTCTCGGCACGCGCCAGTTCGGCGGCGGCCATCAGTTGACGGTCGCTCATGCCGCGCAGTGTGAAGTTCCATTCCGGCACGGCTTCGGCGCGCCAGCCCAGGCGGAAGAGCTGGATCGCGCGGCGCAGGCCGGGATTGGCGCGGGCCTCGGTGATTTCCTGGTCGCTGATGGGCGCGGGGCGCGGCGGCACGGTGATGCGGCGGCCTAGTTCCTCGGCGGCCAGCTGGCCGTAGAAGTCGAAGCGGTCGGCAATGCTGGCGTAAGCGGTGGCGGCCTGTTCCTTGTTGCCGCGCGCAGCCTGGCCGCGCGCCTTCCAGTAGATCCAGGACGAATCGGCCTGCTGCGAGGCCGGCATCTGGTCGATGGATTCCATCACCCACTTCCAGTCGATCTTGGGCTGGCGCAAGGCGGCGCGTACCTTCCAGGCGGCGTTGTACTCCGTCATGCGGATGTGGCCGGCCTCGTGGTACCAGTCGTCGGCGCGGCTGTCGAGATTCAGTGCGGCGACCAGCGCGTATTGGCCGCGGACCCAGGCCAGGTTCGACTTGGCCATGGACTTGGACCAGTCCCCAGACTTGCCCCATTCGCGGCGCAGGTAGGAATCGGCCACGCTGACGTCGGAACGCGCCAGGCGCGCCAGGGCGATGGTCACCAGTTCCTTCTCGTTGCGGCCCACGGGCTGACGGCTCTGGCGCGTCAGCCACTTCATGGGATCCTTCATGAGCAGGTCATAGGTTTTCAGGTCGCCCGGCTCGAACATGTACTGCGCGAACTTGCGTGCGTCGGCCGTCTTGTTGGCTTCGATGGCGTCACGCAGCTGGGGTTCCAGCTGTTCCCAGCCCATGATGCCGTCGGCGACCAATTGGTCGTACAGCGCCCAGCAGGCGCCGCCCGGCGCGAACGCGGCCGCGGCCTGCGCCGCCGTGGCGCGCTGCCCGGTCATGTGCTTGGCATCGAGGATGGCGCACTCGATCTGCGCATTGCTGTTCTTGACGGGCGCGAGCTTGCGCACGGTTTCGAAGTCGCCGCTGCGGGCGGCGGCCAGCAGCCAGTCGCCGCGCAGGCGGTCGGCCAGGTAGGCGTCGGAATTACCGCTGATGAATTTCTGCAGGTCGGCCGTGGGCCGGCCCGTGGCGGGCGGAGTCCACAGCTGATAGCGCAGCAGCCAGTATTCGGGGTACATGCCCAGCGGGTCCGGCTTGGCCTGCGGCACCAGCGCGCCCAGCACGGACCACTGCTTGCGGTTCATGGCTTCGCGCGCCGCGACCACGGCGGCCAGCGCGGGCGTCTGGGAAGTGGGCGGCAGACCCGCCAACACCGCCGGCGGGACGGAAATGGCGGGTTGCGCCGCCTGCACGGCGGGCTCGGGCTGGGTCTTGATGGACGCGCTGCGCTGTTGCGCATCCACTGGCGCACAGGCCGCGGTGAACAGCGCCAGCAGCGGCAGCCAGCGGCGCAGGCCGGGAGTAGCTTCAGATGCGGCGGCGGGCCCGGATTTCCGCGCGGTTTTCTGATACCGTCCGGATTGCAGAGTCTGTGTCATGCCCTGTCCCTCATACACTGGCCTTGCCGTACGCCAGCATGCCGGCAATTCGCAATTTCGTCCGCACCTTCGCCCGCACGTTCGCCATCATTTGTCCATCCCTCTTACAGCCACCGCATGACTACGCAAAATACTCCAGAGGATACCGCAGTACAGCTACGCGCGCGATTGCGAAAACTCCGCGCCGAACTGCCGGAAGACCAGCGTAGCCGCGGCGGCCTGCTCATGCGCGCCCGCCTGTTCACCTGGCTGAACGTGGCGCGCGACGAAGCCGTGCGCGCCGGCCGCCCCGCGCCTGCCACCGTGGCCGCCTTCTGGCCCATGGCCGACGAGCCCGACCTGCGCCCCCTGCTGCAGCAATGGGTCGAAAACGGCGTGACCGTGGCGCTGCCCGTGGTGCGCGAACGCAACGCCCCGCTGGCCTTCCTGCCCTGGACGCCGGACGCCGAATTGCGCGCCGGCCCCTACGGCATCCAGGAACCGGTCGCAGGCCCCGAACTGCTGCCGGATGTGGTGCTGGTGCCTACTCTGGGCTACACCGAACAGGGCGACCGCCTGGGCTACGGCGGCGGCTATTACGACCGCACCCTGGCCGCGCTGCGCGACCGCGGCCATCCGTTCATCGCCATCGGCATTGCCTGGAGCTGCGGCGAACTGGACGCGGGCCATGAACCCGCTGCACACGACTTCACGCTGGATGCGGTGCTGACCCAGGACGGCTGGGTGCCTCAGGCGCCGCTGGAACAAGGCGGCACCAGCGGCACCACGCTGCACAGCTATCGCATGAACTGACGCACCAGCTTTGCCCCACCAGCTTGCACCAAAACGGTGCATGACCTAACATAGCCTGCGGGCCAGCCCTGTTCCGGCCCCATTACACAGCACGCCGCGCACCTTGTGCGGCCCGCCTCGGCCGCGCCACGGCGCTGCCCCACCCGCTCCCCCTGGCCAGGCTTTTCCGCGCCAGCCCGACTGACCCCGTTCCACCCGCCAGCCCCGGCCAGTCCGCGCCTGGCGCTTGCGCCATCCCTGGCCTCAGCCGCCGCGGCGATGGCGCCGCAACGCCCTTCGGAGGATATTGGTCCCCAGGGGCGCCCCCCGCTCGTGCCGGCCAGGCTGGCACGCGTGTTGCTTAATCCTTTGCAACCGGCCGGACATCGGCCGGGCGGCCGCCGCGCGCGAGCGCGGCCGCCAGCACCTGTACCGGAGGAGCCATGAAGGACAGATCACCCCGTCCCGCCGCCTATGACGAAATGCGCGACAGCGCCGGCGGCATACGCTCCCATTGCCAGGCTTTCGAGCGCTGGCACGATGAGCAATCCGCGCAGGCGATGGCCGCGCGCCGCCTGGAAGCGGACCTGAGCTTTCGCCGGGTCGGCATCACGTTCTCGGTGGCGGGCGACGCGGCCGGCACCGAACGGCTCATCCCCTTCGACCTGATCCCGCGCATCATCCCCGCCGACGAATGGCGCCTGCTGGAAGCCGGCCTGAAGCAGCGGGTGCGCGCGCTCAACATGTTCATCCACGACATCTATCACGGGCACGACATCGTGCGGGCCGGCGTCGTGCCGGCCGAACAGGTTTTCCTGAACGCCCAGTACCGCCCCGAGATGCAGGACGTGGACGTGGCCGAGGACATCTACTGCCACATCGCAGGCGTGGACATCGTGCGCGCCGGCGCGGGCGAGTTCTATGTGCTGGAAGACAATCTGCGCGTGCCATCCGGCGTGTCCTACATGCTGGAGAACCGCAAGATGTCGATGCGGCTGATGCCGGACGCCTTCAGCCGCATCAAGGTGGAACCGGTGGCGCACTACCCCGATCTGCTGCTGGACAACCTGCGCGAAGTGGCGCCGCACGGCGGCGACGATCCCACCGTGGTGGTGTTGACCCCAGGCATGTACAACTCGGCCTACTTCGAGCATGCCTTCCTGGCGCAGCAGATGGGCGTGGAACTGGTGGAAGGCCAGGACCTGTTCGTCGAGCAGAACACCGTCTACATGCGCACCACGCAGGGACCACGCAAGGTGGACGTGATCTACCGCCGCCTGGACGACGACTTCCTCGACCCGCTGTCGTTCCGCGCCGATTCCGCGCTGGGCGTGCCCGGCCTGCTGTCGGTGTACCGCGCCGGGCGCGTCACGCTGGCCAATGCCATCGGCACCGGCATCGCCGACGACAAGTCCACTTACCTGTACGTGCCGGACATGATCCGCTTCTATCTGGCCGAGGAACCGATACTGTCGAACGTCCCGACCTGGCGCTGCAACCGGCCGGACGAACTGTCGCACGTGCTGGCCCACATGCACGAACTGGTGGTGAAGGAAGTCCACGGTTCGGGCGGCTACGGCATGCTGGTGGGGCCGTCGGCCTCGCGCGCCGAGGTCGACGCGTTCAAGGAGCGGGTGCGCGCCAATCCCGCCAACTACATCGCGCAGCCCACGCTGGCGCTGTCCACCGTGCCGACCTACGTGGAATCTGGCGTGGCGCCGCGCCACGTGGACCTGCGCCCCTACGTGCTATGCGGCAAGGACATCCGCACCGTGCCAGGCGGCCTGTGCCGCGTGGCGTTGACCGAGGGTTCGCTGGTGGTCAACAGCAGCCAGGGCGGCGGCACCAAGGACACCTGGGTGCTGGAGGAGGACTGAACATGCTGAGCCGAACCGCAGACAATCTGTTCTGGATGTGCCGCTACACCGAGCGCGCCGAGAACACCGCCCGCATGCTGGACGTGAACCTGCAGATGTCGCTGCTGCCGCAGGACGCGCAGACGCGCGAGGGCTCGTGGCTGGGGGTGCTGCGTATCTCCGAGCTGCAGGGCCTTTACCAGAGCAAGTACGCCTCCATCTCGCCGCACGACGTGCTGCAGTACATGGTGCGCGATCCCGAGAATCCCTCGTCCATCTACGCCTGCATGCGCGCCGCCCGCGAGAACGCGCGCGCCGTGCGCGGCAGCCTCACCACCGAAGTCTGGGAAACCTACAACACCACCTGGCTGGAACTGCTGAAGCATCTGCATACCGGCCTGCTGGAGCGCAACCCGGGCGAGTTCTTCGAATGGGTGAAGTTCCGTTCGCACCTGGCGCGCGGCGTCACCATCGGCACCATGCTGGAGGACGAGGCCCTGTACTTCCTGCGCATCGGCATGCACCTGGAGCGCGCCGACAACACCGCGCGCATGCTGGACGTGAAGTTCCACGAACGCAGCGCCAATGGCCAGGACGGCCGAACTGAGCCCGCCGGCACGGCGGCGCTGCAAAGCGAGTTCTACCGCTGGTCGGCGCTGCTCAGCTCGGTGTCGGGGCTGGAGATCTACCGCAAGGTGTACCGCGACGTCATCACCCCGGACCGCGTGGCCGAGCTGCTGATCCTGCACGGCGACATGCCGCGCTCGCTGCTGGCCTCGATGCGCGCGGTGGCCGACGACCTGGCGCGCGTTTCCAACCAGCGCTCGACCGAAACCGAGCGGCGCGCTGGCATGTTGTGCGCGGAACTGCAATACGGGCGCGTCGAAGACATCCTGGACAGCGGCCTGCACCAGTACCTGGAGCGCTTCCTGGACCGCATCAACGATCTGGGCAACCGCATCAGCCAGGATTTCCTGGTGCCGCTGTCCGCCTAGCCTGGAGACCGGAATGAAACAGATCATCACCCACCTCACCCACTACCGCTACACCGCGCCGGTCACCTACAGCATCCAGACCCTGCGCCTGACGCCGCGCGACGACGAGCACCAGCGCGTGCTGCGCTGGCACATCGAGGCGCCCGGCGCGCTGGACAAGCAGGTGGACGCCTACGGCAACATCACGCACACGCTGACACTCAACCAGCCACATACCGACATCGAGCTGCGCGTGGTTGGACAAGTGCAAGTGGCGCCGCTGGAACGCGGCCTGCTGGGCAGCGAGGACAGCCGCCTGCCGGTGCACGCCTATTGCGTACAGACGCCGCTGACCCAGGCCGACGACACCGTCATGGCTTTCGCGCGGGGCGTGTTGCCGGACGGGCTGAACACGCCCGACGACATCCTGGCCCTTGCTACCGCGGTCAGCGACCGCGTCGCCTACGAACCCGGCACCACCGACGTCACCACCGCCGCCAACCAGGTGCTGGCCATGGGCCACGGCGTCTGCCAGGACCATGCCCACCTCTTCCTGGCCTGCGTGCGCGGCCTGGGCGTGCCGGCCCGGTATGTCAGCGGCTACCTGTACACCACCGCCGAACACGCGGCCAGCCACGCCTGGGCCGATGTCTGGCTGCCCGACGTGGGCTGGACCAGCGTGGACATCACCAACCGCCAGTTTGCCTCCGACTGCCACTGCCGGCTGGCGGTGGCGCGGGACTATGACTCGGCCTCGCCGGTGCGCGGCGTGCGCAGCGGCGGCGGCCAGGAATCCATGGAGGTCAGCGTGCAGGTCCAGACCAGCGCCCAGCAGTAACATCCTGCCAGCCGCGCCGCAATACAATGCGGCGTGGTTTTCCCTATTTTTGATCATGACCTACTGCGTCGCCGCCCGCCTTGATTCCGGCCTGGTTTTCCTGGCCGACTCCCGCACCAATGCCGGAGTCGACCAGATCAGCGTCTTCCGCAAAATGACCGTGTTCGAGCGTCCTGGCGACCGCGTGATGGTGCTGATGAGCTCCGGCAACCTGGCGGTCAGCCAAGCCGTGCTGAACGCGCTGGCGCGCCAGCACGACGAAGGCGGCGAAACCGTCTGGAACGCGCCCGACATGTTCGAGGCTACCCGCCGCGTCGGCGCCGCGGTGCGCGACGTCTATCACCGCGAGGCCCCGGCCTTGCGCGAGCAGGGCGTGGACTTCAACGTCAATCTGATCTTCGGCGGCCAGATCGGCGCCGAGCGCTGCCGCCTGTTCCAGGTGTATTCGGCCGGCAACTTCATCGAAGCCGGCCAGGAATGCCCGTACTTCCAGATCGGCGAGGCCAAGTATGGCAAGCCCATCCTGGACCGCGTGCTGCGTCCCGACACCTCGCTGGACGAAGCGGCCAAATGCGCCCTGATCTCCATGGATTCCACGCTGCGCTCGAACATCTCGGTGGGCCTGCCGCTGGACCTGCTGGTCTACGATACGCACTCGCTGCGCGTCACGCACTTCGCCAGCATCGACGAGCACAACGAGTACTTCCGCATGATCCGCGGCACCTGGGGCGAACGGCTGCGCCAGGTCTTCGCCGAGATCCCGGACCCGCTGTGGACCCAGCCCGACTCGCCGGATTCGCTGGTGCCGCCCAGCCGCGTGCACCAGCCGCTGCGCGCCGAACCCGTGGATGTGCCCGCGGCAAGCTATGCCGCGCCACAGGTGCTGGCAGAAGATCCGGGCAAGGATCAGGCGAACTAGGGTTTGGTTTTTAGGCCCGATTGGAGGTTGGCGCATCCTCCAGCCTAAGACCGTGATTCCGTCTGATACCGAGGGTTCTTGCGGTCATTTCCCCATTTCGGGTGCCTTGATCCCTTGCGGCAAGACCGGCGTTTGCTCTACAGTTTCTTCAACGTATATGCATGCCATATGCCCACCTTCCGAGGCCCGCACAATTCATTGCTGCGGGCTTTCGTGTTTTTGCACGGCATGCATCATTGCGCACCTGAAAGATGGTGCGATCTTTCCATTCACTGACGGAAAACAGGCCTACTCCCGAGCCCTACGCTACTTTCACGACCGGCTGCAAGCCACGGTACTCCCTTGCAGCGGACTCGCTCCAAGGGAAGAAGCGCCAAATCCGCATGGACGCCCGCCTTCCGCGTAAACCCTCCTTTCCAGCAACCGAAGCCCGGCTTGCGGAACCGCGAATTCTCATCCGGGCGCACGCGCGCCACACTGGTGTCCGGCCGTCATGCTTTGCCTTGGGGGCCCCGACAACACCACAAGGAGCGAGACATGCCCCCCATCTACGCGCGCGCGCTCAAGCGCACGGCCTGGCCCGTGCTGGCCCTGTCCTGCCTGGTCTCTGGCAACGCCAGCGCGCAAGGCGCCTATCCCAACCATCCCATTTCGCTGGTCGTGCCGTTCGCGGCGGGCGGACCGACCGACGTGGTGGCGCGCAGTCTGGGCGCTTCCATGTCCAAGACGCTGGGTCAGAGCATCATCATCGAGAACCGCACCGGCGCGGGCGGCACGCTGGCGTCGCAGCACGTGGCGCGGGCCGCGCCCGACGGCTATACCTTCCTGATCCACCACAACGGCATGGCCACCGCGCCGGCGCTGTACCGCAAGCTGTCGTTCAATCCGCTGACGGACTTCGCCTATGTCGGCCAGGTGGCCGACGTGCCCATGACGCTGCTGGGCCGCAAGGACCTGCCCGCGGACGGCATGAAGGCCTTCATCAAGTACGCCAAGGAAAACGGCAACAAGATCAACCTGGCCAACGCCGGCCTGGGCGCGGTGTCGCAGCTCTGCGGCATGCTGCTGCAGGAATCGCTGGGCGTGCAGTTCACCACCGTGCCCTACGCTGGCACGGCGCCGGCCATGACCGCGCTGCTGGGCGGCCAGGTGGACGTGTTGTGCGACCAGACCACCCAGACCATTCCGCAGATCAAGGCCGAACGCGTCAAGCTGTACGGCGTCACCACACTGGACCGCATCAAGACCCTGCCCGATGCGCCGACCCTGCAGGAAAACGGCCTGAAGGACTTCGAGGTCAAGGTCTGGCATGGCGTCTACGCGCCCAAGGGCACGCCGCCCGAGGCCATCGCCAAGTTCAACGAGGCGCTGCGCGCGGCGCTTAAGGATCCCGCCTTCACGCAGAAGATGGCGGAACTGGGCGCCGAGATCGTGCCGGAATCCAAGCAAACGCCGCAGGGCTTGCAGACCTGGCTGCAGTCCGAAGTCGACAAATGGGGCGGCATCATCCGCAAGGCGGGGGTGTACGCGGACTGATGGCGCGGAGGGCGGCGGCGGTTGCCGCTGCCCGTTCATGAATATATATTCCCGTGCATGAGTACGAACGACGTAAAAAGCGCCAGGCGCGTCCTGGACATCCTGCAGTTCTTCGCCGCGACGCGGGCGCCGGCCACGCTGTCGCAGATCTCGGCCGGACTGGGCATCCCCAAATCCAGCTGCCTGGCCTTGCTGGACACCTTGGAAGGCGACGGCTACGCGCATCAGACCGCGGGCCGCTATTACCTCACGCGCCGTTGGCTGAACGAGGCCCGCACGGTGGCCGAGCATGACCAATTGACCACGCGCATCCGGCCCACGCTGGAAGCGCTGCGCGACGAGCTGGACGAGACCCTGATCCTGGCCCAACGGTCCGGCGACCAGGTGGTCTACCTGGACGTGGCCGAGCCCGAGCGCATCGTGCGTTTCACGGCAAGGGTCGGCCAGCAGAAACCGCTGCATGCCTCCGCCTCCGGACGCGCGCTGCTGGGCGCCATGCCGCCCGCCGAGCGCGAAGCGCTGGCCACGCGCCTGCCCCTGGACCGCTACACCGGCAAGACGGTCAAGACACACAAGCAGCTGCTGCAGCTGATCGAAACCGAAGCCAGGCGCGGCTGGCACGTCAACCTGGCGGAACATCAGGCCGACACCCTGTCGGTTGCCGCGCCGCTGGTGCTGTACGGCGCGGTGCTGGCCCTGGTCGTCGGCGCGCCGCTGGACCGCTCCGCCGCCCGCGCCGACCTCATCGGCCAGACCTTGCTTGCCGCCAGCCGCGATCTCACTCAACGCCTGGACAGCCCGGCGCCCGCCGCGCCTGCCTACTAAGGCCAATCCCTAAAAAGGGACGCACCAAGCCCAGGCCTCCTCCCTGTCCCTGACATGGGACGGCCGCCCCCCTTTCCTGCTCCCCCGCCACGCGCTCTCCGTGGTGGTGGTGGCGCGCGTCCGCGCCCGCCACCACCGCAACGACTGCTGCGGGTTTACGCCAAGCAAAAACCATTGCCCGCTTTCGTTCATGTCTATAAACTTTTGTTCAAGAGTAAGAACGCAGATCCGATTTACCGGCAGCGCGCTCTCGAAATCCGGGCCGCTGCCCGGCGCTCTACACACGAAGGAAAGAACATGGCTGGCCTCTACTACGAACAGTTTTCTCCCGGGCAGACGTTCGAACATGCCTGGACCCGCACCCTGACCGAAATGGACAACGTGCTGTTCAGCTCCCTGACGATGAACGTGCAGCCGCTGCACCTGGACGCGCACTTCGCGGCGCAGACGGAATTCGGCAAGCCCCTGGTCAACAGCCTGTTCACGCTGGGTCTGCTGATCGGCATGACAGTCAACGACACCACCCTGGGCACCACCGTGGCTAACCTGGGCATGACCGACGTGAACTTCCCCAAGCCAGTTTTCGCAGGCGACACCCTGCACGTGCGCACCCGCGTGCTGTCGATGCGCGAGAGCAAATCGCGCCCCAACGCCGGCATCGTCGAGTTCGAGCACACGGCGCTGAACCATCGCGACGAGGTGGTGGCCACGTGCAAGCGTTCGGCCCTGATGCGCAAGCGTCCCGCCTGAGCTGCCGCCGCATCGGGAGAACCGTAATGACCCGCTCTCTGTTGTTCGTACCCGGCGATTCCGGGCGTAAATTCGATCACGCGGCCGCCAGCGCCGCCGATGCCCTGATCCTGGACCTGGAAGACTCCGTCGCTCCGGACCGGAAGCCAGCGGCGCGCGCGGAAGTCCGCACCATGCTGGAGCGTGGCGCTCCGGCCAAGCAGCTATGGGTACGCATCAACGCGCTGGACAGCGGCGACGCCCTGGCCGACCTGGCCGCGGTGCTGCCTGCCGCTCCTTACGGCATCGTGCTGCCCAAGTGCTCCGGCCGTGCCGACCTGCTGCACCTGTCGCACTATCTGGACGCTTTCGAAACCGTGGCCGGCACGGCGCCCGGCGCCACGCGCATCCTCGCCATCGTCACCGAAACCGCGCAATCCCTGTTCGGGCTGCACGATTACCGCGATGCCACGCCCCGGCTATGGGGACTGTCCTGGGGCGGCGAAGACCTGGCCGCCGACGTCGGCGCGCTGCGCAACCGCGACGCGGGCCGCTATACAGAGCCCTTCCGCCTGGCGCGCTCACTGTGCCTGATGGCCGCCGCCGCCGCCGGCGTGCGCGCGATCGACACGGTCTGCGTCGATCTGGATGCGCCCGAGGTGCTGGCCGCCGAGGCCGGCGAGGCGTTCCGCGACGGTTTCGTCGGCAAGATGGCGATCCATCCGCGCCACGTCGATGCCGTCAACGCCGCGCTGAGTCCGGACGACGGCCAATTACAGTGGGCCCGTGCGGTCATCGCAGCTTTCGCCGCCAACCCGGGCGCGGGGACCTTGCGCCTGGACGGCAAGATGATCGACCGCCCGCACCTGCGCCTGGCGCGCCGCCTGCTGGGGGAGGACTGACCATGCCCGGACCACTGCACGGCATACGCGTCATCGACATGACCAGCGTCGGCATGGGGCCCATGGCCACCCAGATGCTGGGCGACATGGGCGCCGACGTGATCAAGGTGGAATCCGCCGAGGGCGACGTGTTCCGCCACGTCACGCCCCAGCGCCACGCCGCCATGAGCCATACCCATCTGAACCTGAACCGCAACAAGCGCAGCGCGGTGATCGATGCCAAGACCGCCGAGGGCCGCGCGCAGCTGGACGCGCTGATCGGCGGCGCCGACGTCTTCATCTCCAATATGCGCGCCCCAGCCATGCGCCGCCTGGGCCTGGACTACGCCACGCTGCAGCCCCGCTTTCCCGAGCTGGTCTATTGCGCCTGCTACGGCTATTCGGAGCAAGGCCCTTACGCCGGACGCGCCGCCATCGACGACACCATCCAGGCCGCGTCCGGCATGGCCTGGCTGCAGGGCGGCGCGGGCGCCGAGGCGCCGCGCTATGTCAACTCCGTGGTCGCCGACAAGGTGGTAGCGCTGTATGTGGCCAACGCCGTGACCAGCGCGCTGTTGGCGCGTGAACGCGGCGCGGGCGGCCAGGCCGTGGAAGTGCCGATGTTCGAATGCATGGTGGCCTTCCTGGCGCCCGAACATCTGGCCGGGCTGACCTTCGTGCCTCCCGAAGGGCCGGCGGGCTACACGCGTCTGCTCAACGAGTACCGCCGCCCCTTCCGCACCCAGGACGGCTACATGAGCGTGGTGCCTTACACCACGCCGCAATGGCAGCGCTTCTTCGCGCTGGCCGGCAACCCCGAGATGGCGCAGGACCCGCGCTACCTGACGCTCAACAGCCGCAGCAAGCATTTCCCCGAGCTGTACAGCTATGTCGAAAGCGTGTTGGACACGCGCACCACGGCGCAATGGGTTGAGCTGCTGGCGAGCGCCGACATCCCCTACGCGCCGGTCAATGGCTTCGAGGAACTGCTGGCCGATCCGCACCTGCGGGCCACCGGCTTCTGGCATGAATCCGAGCACCCCACCGAAGGGCGCCTGATTCAGGCGGGCCTGCCAGTCAGGTTCAGCCGCACGCCGGCGGATATCCGGCGGCACCCGCCCGGACTGGGCGAACACACAGCCGAAATCCTGGCGGAAGTCCAGGCCGGCCGGGCGGCCTGAGCCCAGGTTCCAAGCACGAGGAGACAGACATGAAAAACAACATTCAATCCGCACTGATCGCCGCCGCGCTGTGCCTGCCGTCCCTGGCAGGCGCGGCCTCCAGCTACCCGCAGGCGGACAAGCCCATACACTTCGTGGTCGGCTTTCCCGCCGGCAGCACCATCGACAACGTCTCGCGCGTGGTGGTCGACGATATCCGCGCCCGCAGCGGCGCGCAGATCATCGTCGAGAACAAGCCCGGCGCGCTGGGCGTGCTGGGCGTGGACACCGTGGCGCGCGCCGCGCCCGACGGCTACACCATGATGCCGAGTTCCAGCGCCACCAGTTCGTCCGGCCCTTACTTGTCCAAGGCTTTCCAGCGCTACGACGCGATGAAGGACTTCACCCAGGTGGGACGCGTGGTCCGCTTCGACGTGGTCATCGTCACGCGCGCAGCCGGCCAGCATGGCGATGCGCGCCAGTTGGTGGCGGCGGCCAAGGAGAAGCCAAACTCGGTGACCAGCGGCTATGGCTCGGGCACGGGCCAGGTCGTCGCGGCGGCGTTCAGCCGCGCTGCGGGCGCCGACGTGCTGGCCGTTCCCTACAAGGGCCAACCGGCAGCCATCACCGACCTGCTGGGCGGGCGTATCGATTTCGTGGCGGCCGACCTGGGGGCCGTGCTGCCCCAGATCCGCGCCAAGAACCTGAACGCCGTGGCCCTCGTTTCCAGCAAGCGTTCGACCATCCTGCCGTCCGTGCCAACGGCCCAGGAATTGGGCATGGGCAGCCTGGACCTGACCGGCTGGATTGGCGTGGCCGGCCCTGGCGGCCTGGCGCCCGAGGCCGCGCAGTGGTGGTCCGACCAACTGACGGCCACGATGCGCGAGCCCGCGATCCAGGAAAAACTGCGCGCCATGGGCATGGAACCCGACCTGGCCACGGGCGAACCGCTGCAGCAGTTCGTGCGGTCCCAATACGACGCCTGGGGCCAACAGATCCGGCAGGCGGGCATCCAGCCGGAGTAAACGGCCAGCGCACGCCCAAAGAAAAGCCCACCCTCGCGGGTGGGCTTGGCCGTTACGGCGCTTGTCAAACGCGCCGCCGCTATGCCTGCAGCGACAGTTCCTTCCACACCGCCATCGGCGCTTCCGCGTGGTTCAAGGTGTAGAAATGCACACCCGGCGCGCCATTGTCCAGCAGCGTCTGGCACAGCTCGGTCACCACGTCCACGCCGAAGGCGCGGATGGAGGCCTTGTCGTCGCCGAACTCGGCCAGGCGCAGGCGGATCCAGCGCGGCACTTCCGCGCCGCACATTTCCGAGAAGCGCAGCAGCTGCGTGTGGTTCGTGATGGGCATGATGCCCGGCACGATGGGCACGTTCACGCCCTTGGCCTGGGCCCGGTCGACAAAGTCGAAATAGGCGTCGGCGTTGAAGAAGTACTGCGTGATGGCCGCGTCGGCGCCGGCTTTCACCTTGTTCACGAAATGCTCCAGGTCGGCCGAGGGACTGGCCGCCTGGGGATGCATTTCGGGATAGGCCGCCACTTCGATGTGGAACCAGTCGCCCGTTTCCTCGCGGATGAATGACACCAGCTCATTGGCGTAGCGCAGTTCGCCCGCATCGCCGCCCATGCCCGAGGGCAGGTCGCCGCGCAGGGCCACTACGCGCCGTACGCCGTCGTTCTTGTAGGCCTGGAGGATTTCCCGCAGGTCCTGGCGCGTGGCGCCGACGCACGAGAGGTGCGGCGCCGCCTCGCAACCCAGGTTGCGCAGCGTGCGCACGGCGTCCGCCGTGCCGGCGCGCGTGGAACCGCCCGCGCCAAAGGTCACGCTGACGTACTTGGGCTGGATGGCCAGCATCTGCTTGGCCGCGCGCACCAGCCGCTCTTGGCCGGCCAGGTCGCGCGGGGGAAAGAATTCCAGACTGAATGCGGGAGTAGTCGAGTCAGACATCAGGGGATCAGTTTGGTAAGCAAGCCAGAGATGATGCTGTACAGGATTGCACCGCCCACGGCCCACCAGAACCCGTTGACCTGGAAGCCCTTCAGCACGGAGCCGACGAACCAGAACAACAAGGCGTTGATGACGATGAGGAAGAGACCGAGAGTGACGATCGTGATGGGCAGCGTCAGCAGCACCAGCACCGGCTTGACCAGCATGTTGACCAGGCCCAGCACCAGCGCGGCGATGAGCGCCGATCCGAAGCTGGCCACGGTGATGCCGGGCAGCAGGTAGGCAACGGCCAGCAAGGCCACCGCATTCAGGATCCAGACGAGTATCAAGGCCATGTTCGATCTCCTGTTGTGAGCCTGCCGGCCCTGTCGCGCCGATACGTTCGCGGCAGGGATCCTGCAGGCCGGAAAGCCCGCGCCGACGTGGCGCGGCACTTCCCTATTTTGCTACAACCCTCAATAGCGGTAGTGCTCGGGCTTGTAGGGGCCCGCCACCGGCACGTTGATGTAGTCGGCCTGGTCCTGGCGCAGGGTCGTGAGCTTCACACCCAGCTTCTTCAGGTGCAGGCGCGCGACCTTCTCGTCCAGGTGCTTGGGCAGCACGTAGACCTGGCCCGAGGTGTAGGCTTCGTTGCGCGTGAACAGCTCGATCTGGGCGATGGTCTGGTTGGCGAACGAGGACGACATCACGAACGAGGGGTGGCCGGTGGCGCAACCCAGGTTCACCAGGCGGCCCTGGGCAAGCAGGATGATGCGCTTGCCGTCCGGGAAGATGACGTGGTCGACTTGCGGCTTGATTTCTTCCCACTTGCAGTCGGCCAGGCTGGCGACGTCGATCTCGTTGTCGAAGTGGCCGATGTTGCACACGATGGCCTGGTCCTTCATGGCGTTCATGTGCTCACGCGTGATGACGTGGTAGTTGCCGGTGGCCGTGACGAAGATGTCGCCATGGGCGGCGGCTTCTTCCATGGTCACGACCTTGAAGCCTTCCATGGCGGCCTGCAGGGCGCAGATCGGGTCGACTTCGGTGACCCAGACCTGGGCGCGCAACGCGACCAGCGCCTGGGCGCAGCCCTTGCCGACGTCGCCGTAGCCGGCCACGACCGCAACCTTGCCGGCGACCATCACGTCAGTGGCGCGCTTGATGCCGTCGACCAGCGATTCGCGGCAGCCGTACAGGTTGTCGAACTTGGACTTGGTGACCGAGTCGTTGACGTTGATGGCGGCAAAGGCCAGCTCGCCCTTCTGCGACATCTGGTACAGGCGGTGCACGCCGGTGGTGGTTTCTTCCGTCACGCCCTTGATCAGGGCCAGGCGGGTCGAGTACCACTTGGGATCGCGCTTGAGGGTTTCCTTGATGGCGGCGAACAGGATGCGCTCTTCGTCGCTGCCCGGGTTGGCCAGCACCGAGAGGTCCTTCTCAGCCTTGGTGCCCAGGTGCAGCATCAAGGTGGCGTCGCCGCCGTCGTCGAGGATCATGTTGGCGTTTTCGCCATTGGGCCATTCAAAGATCTTGTGGGTGTACTGCCAGTACTCTTCCAGCGTTTCGCCCTTGACGGCGAACACCGGCGTGCCCGACGCGGCGATGGCGGCGGCGGCATGGTCTTGCGTGGAGAAGATGTTGCACGAGGCCCAGCGCACTTCGGCGCCCAGCGCCACCAGCGTTTCGATCAGCACGCCGGTCTGGATGGTCATGTGCAGGCTGCCGGCGATGCGCGCGCCCTTGAGCGGCTGCTTGGCGGCGAATTCCTCGCGGATGGCCATCAGGCCGGGCATTTCGGTTTCGGCGATGGCGAGCTCGCGGCGGCCCCAGCCGGCCAGCGACATATCGGCGACGAGGTAGTCGGAGAAAGATTTATCGGTCACAGCATTCATGGTGTGTAGGCTCCACGTGAAATACGAACGGCGCACGATATGGCCGGACAACGCGAAGACACCACGATGGTCGAGTGCTCGCCTTTCCCGCCATATGCGACAAAGGTGAGCGCCGTTGCTGTAGCGCCGCGCAAGGCGCGCCGCTTGAACAAGGATTCCTGAGCCTGGCGAGCCTGGTTCCGCAGCCGTACAAGCTGGCGGGAACCGCAGGGTCGTCGCAACGCTCCTCAGGATTGCCGGGCATTGTACCCGGGAACCGTGCGCCAGGGATCAAACCCCTGGCTCCCTGGCGGGCATTTCGCCGCCGGGTCGCCTCGCCAGCGCGGCCCCTTCGGGCACGCACGATACCTCTGCGTGTTCCACGCCACGGGCGCTCCCGTCCAGGGGCACCAGTGCAGCCAGCAGGGTCGAGGCAACCGAGTCCCAGCTGCGCGTCAGCGCGTGTTCACGCACCGCGTGGCGGTCCAGCGACAAGGCCGCGCGGCAGGCGTGGGCCAGGTCCTCGTCCAGGAATCCGGTGACGCCCTGGGCCACCACCGCCAACGGCGCCTCGCTGCGGAAGGCGGCCACCGGCGTGCCGCAGGCCATGGCCTCCAGCATGACCAGGCCGAAGGTGTCCGTCAGGCTGGGAAACACGAAGACGTCGGCGGATCCATAAAGCGCTGGCAGCGCTTCGTCATGCCGCATGCCCAGGAAGACAGCGCCGGCAAAGCGCTTCTTCAACCGCGCCTCATCCGGCCCCGCGCCCACCACCACCTTGCTGCCGGGCAGATCCAGCGACAAGAAGGCGTCCAGGTTCTTTTCCCGCGCCACGCGGCCCACGCTCAGGAATACGGGACGGGGCAGATCGGGGAAGGCCTGGTCGGCGCCCGGCTGGAACTTGCGCGGGTCCACGCCACGCGACCAGATCTGCAAGTTCGCCAGGCCGCGCCGCGCCAGCACGTCGCGCACCGTGGGGGTGGGCACCAGCACGCGCTGCGAGGGCCGGTGGAACCAGCGCAGATAGCGCCACGGCAAGGCCGCCGGGATGCCCATGCGCGCCTGCAGGTAGTCCGGGAACATGGTGTGGAACGAGGTCGTAAAGCGCCAGCCCCGCGCCAGCGCCATGCGGCGCGCGGCCAGGCCCAGCGGACCTTCGGTGGCGATGTGCAGGGCGTCGGGCACGATATCGCCCAGGATGCGGCGCAATTGGCGGCCGGGCTGCAGACACAGCCGCAGGTCCGGCTCGGAGGGCGCCGGCACGGTGCGGCTGCCCTGCGGGTTCACCACGATCAGCTCGTGGCCCCATTCGCCGAGGATCTGCTGCATGGTCGTCCAGGTGCGGACGACGCCATTGACTTGCGGATGCCAGGCATCCGTGACCAGGACGATGCGCATGATGGAGCCGGAAGTGGGCAATAGCGCGATTTAGCCCGCGCCATGTGACATGCCCAAGACGGCCTGCGCGGCCGGGTGCTAGTTGTTGCGGCGGGGATACCCTTGCGCCGTGATGCGCACCCAGACTTCGCGCTTTTCCTCTTCCGTCATGAAGACCCAGTTGGCGACTTCCATGGCCGTGCGGCCGCAGCCGCGGCAGATGTCGTCAAACAGGGTGGAGCAGACCGCCACGCAGGGGGAATCCGTGGCTTTGAAGGCGCGTTGCGCGTCTTCGGGCTCGGGAATTTTGGAGAGGTCGACGTGGTGCTGATTCATTGGGCCTAGGTTAACACCCGGAGTGCGTCCCCTTTTAGAAGGCCCTATGTCCTGCCCGGACTTCAACATCTGTCCGCGCCCGCGGTGCTAAGCGCGGGCACCAGGCTCGCAGAGCGCGTCAGCGCCAGCCGAAAAACTCCGCCGCCTGCGCCAGCAGGGCGTCCGGGCACTCTTCGGCCAGATAGTGCGCCCCCGGCAGCGGACCGCCGGACACCTCGGCCGCCACCGCCCGCCACAGGGCCAGCACGTCGAAGTTCTGGCCCACCGCGCCACGCTCGCCCCACAGCACCCGCAAGGGCATGCTCAGGCGCTCGCCAGCGTCCCGGCAGGCCCGGTCATGCTCCAGGTCCAGCGTGGCGGAGGCGCGGTAGTCCTCGCAGAGGCCGGTGGCCCAACCGGGCAGGCGCGCGGCGCGCTCGTATTCGGCCATGGCCTCGGCGGAAAAATGCGCCAGCCCGCCGGGCCGTCCACCCATCACGGAACGCAGGTAGAACACCGGGTCGCGCTCGATCATGGTTTCGGGCAGGGGCGCAGGCTGGATCAGCCAGAACCAGTGGAAATAGGCCTGGGCGAAGGCGCGCGTGGTGCCTTCGTACATGTCCAGCGTGGGCGCGATGTCCAGCAGCATCATGCGGCTGACGGTGGCCGGATGGTCCAGCGCCAAGCGGTGCGCCACGCGCGCGCCGCGGTCGTGCGCCAGCACTTCGAAGCGCTCATGACCGAGGGCACGCATCAACCCGATCATGTCGGCCGCCATCGCGCGCTTGGAATGCGCCGAATGGTCCGCGGACGCGGCAGGTTTGTCGCTGTCTCCGTAGCCGCGCAGGTCTGCCGCCACGCAGGTGCGATGGCGGGTCAGCTCCGGCCAGACGCGGTGCCAGATGGCGTGAGTCTGGGGATGTCCATGCAGCAACAGCAGCGGCGGGCCCGAACCGTCGACACGCGCGGCGATCTCTATGCCATTGGCGGCGATGCGGCGTACGGGCAGGTCGAAAAATGCGGTCATACGGCCTCTCGGTCCAGGCGGTCGCGCACGCGGCGCGCCAAGTCTTTCATCCAGGGATGCCGCGCCCAATGGCGGGCCTCGAAACGTTCTACCTCGTCCAGCTGCTGCAATGATGCGCCCACCATGTCCTGCCCCTGGACGTACATGCGGCGATGCCGCTCGGGCAGCGTGAACGCCGCCGTCCAGCCGTCCGCCGCGACGACGCGCCCGGCCGCCACGTCGATGCCGAGACGGTTGGTATCCGCATTGGACACCCGCGCAAGCAAGGCGTCGATCTCGGCCGGCGCCAGGCTGATCAGCAACAGGCCATTGTTGACCGCATTGAAGTAGAAGATCTCGCCGAAACTGGGCGCGATCACGGCGCGGATGCCGAATTGCTGCAAGCCCCACACCGCATGCTCGCGGCTGGAACCGCAGCCGAAGTTCGGCCCCGCCACCACGATGGACGCGCCGGCATAGGCGGGCTGGTTCAGCACGAAATCGGGCCGCGGCGCGCCGTCGGCATCAAAGCGCAGGTCATGCAGCAAGCCCCGGTCCAGCCCCGCCTTGTCGATGATGCGCAGGAACTGCTTGGGCATGATCTGGTCGGTGTCCAGATTGGAAAAAGGCAGCGGCGCGGCGACGCCGGCTATGGTTGCGGTCATGCTTGTTGCTCCCAGACGCGGACGTCGACGATGCGGCCGGCCAGCGCGGCGGCGGCGGCCATGGCCGGACTCATCAGGTGCGTGCGGCCCGCGCGCCCCTGCCGGCCTTCGAAATTGCGGTTGGTGGTGGAGGCGCAGCGCTCGCCCGGGCTGAGCACGTCGTCGTTCATGGCCAGGCACATGGAACAGCCGGGCTGACGCCATTCGAAGCCCGCCTCGATCAATTGCGCGGCGATGCCCTCGGCTTCGGCCTGGGCGCGCACCGCGCCCGATCCGGGGACCACCATGGCCCGCACCCCCGCAGCCACCTTGCGGCCGCGCACGACCGCGGCCGCCGCGCGCAGATCCTCGATACGCCCGTTGGTGCAGGAGCCGATGAACACGCGGTCTATCGGGACGCCGGCTATCGGCGTGCCGGGCGCCAGGCCGATGTAGTCCATGGCTTTTTCCAGCGCCAGGCGTGCCAGCGCGTCGGGCTCGGCCTGGGGATCCGGCACCACGCCGTCCACCGGCATGGCCTGGTCCGGGCTGGTGCCCCAAGTGACGAAGGGCGCGATCGCGGCGGCATCCAGCGCGTGCTCGGCGTCGAACACAGCGTCCGCGTCCGAATGCAGCGCAGCCCAATAGGCCCGCGCCTGCGCCAGCGTCTCGCCATGCAGTTCCGGGGCGTGCGCGGCGACATAGGCCTCGGTGGTGGCGTCTGGCGCGATCAATGCGGCGCGGGCGCCAGCTTCCACCGTCATGTTGCACAAGGTCATGCGAGCCTCGGCGGACAGCGCGGCTATCGCCTCGCCGCAGAACTCCACCGCGTGGCCGCGCGCGCCCTGCGCGCCGATGCGATGCACGATACAGATCACCAGATCCTTGGCGGTAACGCCGGCCGGCAGCGCGCCGTCGACGCGGATGCGCATGTTGCGCGCCACGCGGTACGCCAGCGTCTGCGTGGCCAGCACGTGCTCGACTTCGGACGTGCCGATGCCGAAACCCAGCGCGCCCAACGCACCGTAGGTGGTGGTGTGGCTGTCGCCGCACAACACCACCATGCCCGGCAGGATCATGCCGTGCTCGGGCGCGATCACGTGTTCGATGCCTTGCAGCGGATCGGTGGTGTCGAACAACGCAATGCCTTGTTCGTCGCAGTTGCGCTTGAGGTTGAGCGCCTGGCGCGACGAGGCATCATCGGCGATCACGCGCAGCGCCGCCGGCACCGGATGCGTGGGAATGATGTGGTCCACCACCGCCATCTGCTGCCCGGGACGCAGCACGCCGCGCCCGCGCGCGGCCAGGCCGCTGAAAGCCTGCGGGCTGGTGTACTCGTTCATGATGTGCAGGTCGACGTAGAGCAGGATGTGCTCCGCGTCGATCCGGGCCACCTCATGGCTGGCCACCAGTTTGTCGTATAGCGTCATGCCGGGCATGTCTTGCGTCCTTCGATGTTTGGGTCTTGCGGCCCGATCAGTTGGCCTGGATGCCGGCTTCCTTGACGATGCCGGCCCAGCGCGTCATCTCGGCGGCCACCATGGCGTCGGTCTTGGCGGGGGAAGAGATCAGGGGATCGAAGCCCTCGCGGCCCATGCGTTGCGCCAGCTCCGGCGAACGCAAAGCCTGTTCCAGCTTGGTGTTCAACGTCTCGATCACGGCCTGCGGCGTGCCGGCGGGCGCGCTGATGACGAACCAGGTGTTGAACTCGTAGCCGGGCAGGCCGGATTCGGCGATGGTGGGCACGTCGGGCAAGAGCGGCGAACGCTTGGTGCCGGTCACGCCCAGCGCCTTGAGCTTGTTGCCGTCGACCTGCGGCTTGGCCGCGGACAGCACCGGGAAACTCATCTGCACCTGGCCGCTGATGGTGTCCAACATGGCCGGGCCGCCGCCCTTGTAGGGCACATGCAATATCTGCGTCTTCGAGACCGACTTGAACAGTTCCGCAGCCATGTGGAAGGTGCTGCCGGTGCCCGCCGAACCGAAGCTCAGGTCGTTGGCGGGACGCGCGCGCACATAGGCCAGCAATTCGCTCACATTGGCCACCGGCAGCGTGTTGGTCACCGTCAGCACGTGCTGCGAGGTCCCTATGGTGCCGACCGAACGCAGGTCCTTCCGCGTGTCGAACGGCATGTTCTGGAACAGCGCCGGGTTGATGGCCAGCGACATGGTGTTGACGGCCAGCGTGTAGCCGTTGGGCTCGGCGCGTGCCACCGCGGCCATGCCGATGTTGCCGGAGGCGCCGGCGCGATTCTCCACCACCACGCTCTGCCCCAACGCCCGGCCCCAGGCGTCGGAGATCAGGCGCGCGGCGATGTCCACGCTGCCGCCGGGCGCGAACGGCACGATGAGCGTCACGGCACGCTGGGGAAAGGCGTCGGCGGCGGCGGGCTGGGTCCAACAGGATGCGGCGATGGCCGCGCACAAGGTGCCGGCCGCTATGTTGATCTTCATTCCTGGTCTCCTCGTTTGGCCGCGCCAGGCGGCTCTGTAGTGGTGAGCCCAGTGTATAAGCCGGTCCTGTTCTTATAATTAATGATCCAGATAAAGTTTTATTAAATTCAGTTTATAAATAAGCCCATGGACGCCCTCTCCGACCTTGCCTTCTTCTCGCTGGTGGTCAAGCACGGCAATCTGTCCGCCGCCGCCCGCGAACTGGGCCTGACTCCGCCCGCGGTCAGCACGCGCCTGGCCAAGCTGGAACAGCGTCTGGGCGTGCGGCTGCTGAACCGCACCACCCGCCGGGTCAGCGTCACGCAGGAAGGCGAGCTGTACTTGGCCGAGGGCGGACGCATCCTGACGGACCTGGAAGCGCTGGAGCGATCCGTGTCGAGCGCCCGCGCGCGGCCGCAAGGGTTGCTGCGGCTGAACGCGACCTTCGGCTTCGGGCGCGCCCATATCGTGCCCGCCGTATCGGACTTCACGCGTCAGTACCCGGAAGTGGAAGTGCAGATGCGCCTGACCGACAGGCCGCTGAATCTGATCGAGGAAGGCTTCGACGTGGCGGTGCGCTTTGGCGACCTGCCCGACGCGCGCCTGACCGCGCGCAAGATCGCCTCCAACCGCCGGCTGCTATGCGCCTCGCCCCGCTACCTGGAAACCCATGGCGAACCGCGCGCGCCGGGCGACCTGCAACGCCATCGCTGCATCGTGGTGCGCGAGAACGACGTGGCCTATGGCACCTGGCGCCTGGAATCGGGCTTGCGCGCGGAGACCGTGAAGGTGCGCGGGCCGCTCAGTTCCAATGACGGCCAGAGCGCCCTGGAATGGGCGCTGGACGGCCACGGCATCGTCATGCGATCGGAATGGGAAACGGCGGATCATCTGCGCGCCGGCCGCTTGCGCGTGGTGCTGGCCGACTGGCACACGCCGCCCGCCGACATCCATGCGCTCTACCCCGAACGCCTGAACCTGCCCGCCAAAACCATTGCGTTCGTGGAGTTCTTGTCGCAGCGCTTCGCCCGGCATCTGCGCGCGCCGGGTTCGGACGCCGCGGTCTGGTGAACAGGCGCTCGCGTCCTGTCCCGCGGCGGCCCTGACGCAGCCGTCAGGCGCCCGCCCCCAGTCGCGCGCCGGCGCGCACGATGCCGCAGCGCTTGTGCGCCCGCATCACCACGCCGACTTCGCTGTTGAGCACGCCGTCCAGCTCGCCCAGGCGGCGCGTCACCACGTCCCACAGATGCAGGCTGTCGCGACACAGCACGTGCCAGAACAGCTGCGACGCGCCGCTGGTGCCGAACAGGCAACGGGTGTTGGGATCCAGCGCCAGGTGCGCGGCCAGCGCGTCCACGGCTTGCGGACGCACCTGCACGGAAATCACCGCCTCCACCGGGAAGCCAACCAGCGCCGGCTCCACTTCCACGCGGAAGCTGAGCGCGCGGCGCTCCACCATGTTGTGCAGCAGGCGCTGCGCGGTGGGCTCGCTGACGCCGGCATGCTCGGCCAGTTCCGCCAGGCTGGCGCGGCCATCGCGCATCAGGTAGGCCACCATGCGCTGTTCAGCGTCGGTCAGGGCCGCGGGCGGCTGCGACAGCGTGGGCTCGGCTGCGGCGCCATCCGCCTGGGCCTGGATGCGCCACTGGCCGGCGCGCCGGAACGGCCGCAGCACCAGCCGCGCTTCCACATGTTCCACCCCATCGATGGACGGCAGCACGCGCGTCACCACGTCCGGCATGTCGGCGGCGTCCGCCAGGGTCAGTTCGGCCATCAGGTCGGCCGAGCCGGCCAGCGTGACTACCAGCTGGCTGATATCCAGCCGCGCCAGCTGGTCCGCCACCTCCGGCACGCGGCCGGAACGACAGCGCACCCAGGCATGCAGCACCACCCCGCGGCCCGTGGCCAGCGGATCGGGTTCGGCAATGACACGCAAGGCGTCGGCATCCATCAACCGCTTGAGGCGGCGCGCCACGGTGCGCTCGGCGATGCCGGTCGCCGCGCCCAGCTCGCGCCAGGACGCGCGCGGGTCCGCCTGCAGCGCGATCAGGCAGGCGAGATCGGTGTCGTCCAGCCCCGGAGCTAGGGGCTTACCCTTACTTGACGTGTCCATATTCATTAAATTAACGTTCGCACATTGATAAAAACATAAAATTAAACGGTCTTTTTGACCAAAAATAAATTCTTATTTGAGGTTTTCATGAGCAGCACATCAGCGCCCCTGCGCAAGCCGCAGGGGGCAGCCGCCTCGGCCGGCCCCGCGCCCGTCTCTCGCGCGCGCACCATTCTGGCCGGTAGTGTAGGCAATGCCGTCGAATGGTTCGACTGGACCATCTACGCGTCCTTCGCCATTTTCTTTTCCAGCCAGTTCTTCCCCGAAGGCAACGAAACCACGGCCCTGCTGGCCACGTTCGGCATTTTCGCCGTGGGCTTCTTCATGCGTCCGGTGGGCGGTTGGCTGCTGGGCATTTTCTCCGACCGCTACGGCCGCAAGGCCGCGCTGGGCCTGACCATCCTGATGATGGCCGGCGGCTCGCTGATCATCGCCGTCACCCCCACCTATGCCGCCATCGGCCTGGCCGCTCCGCTGCTGCTGACCGCCGCGCGCCTGCTGCAAGGCCTGTCGCTGGGCGGGGAGTATGCCTCGGCCACGACCTTCCTGGCGGAAATGGCGCCGCCCAACAAGCGCGGCTTCTATTCCAGCTTCGTGTTCTTCAGCGCCGCCGTGGGCATCCTGGCCGCGTCCGCCATCGGCTGGGTGCTGACCTCGACCCTGAGCAAGGCCGAGATGGCCGCCTGGGGCTGGCGCATTCCGTTCTTCCTGGGCGCGCTGGGCGGCCTGGCCGGCATGTGGATCCGCCGCTCGATCCCGGAAACCGAGGCGTTCTCACACGCCAAGAAGGCCGGCGTCGAAAAGCAGCCGCTGCGCACCCTGCTGCGCGACCATCCGCGCGAAGTGCTGCGCATCGTGGGCTTCTCCATCCTGACCACGTTCGCGTTCTACATCTTCGTGGCCTACGTGCCCACCTACGCCATCCGCCAGGTGCACGCCGACCCGAAGACCGCGTTCGCCGCCAACACCGTCGCGCTGATCGTGTTCATGCTGGTGCAGCCGCTGTTCGGCATCCTGTCCGACCGCATCGGCCGCAAGCCGCAGCTGATCTTCTTCGCCGCCGGCTACCTGGTGTTCTTCTATCCGCTGATGACCACGCTGGGCCCCTCGTTCGGATCGATCCTGGCGGTGGAACTGTTTGGCCTGGTGCTGTACGCCATGTACACCTCGATCGCGCCGGCCATCATGTCCGAGCAGTTTCCCACCAGCGTGCGCGCGGTCGGCATCGGCACGCCCTACAACCTGGTTGTGGCGCTGCTGGGCGGCACCACGCCCTATCTGCTGACCTGGCTGCAAAGCAAGGGCATGGAGCGCTGGTTCTTCTACTACGTGCTGGCGGGTGCCGTGATCACGCTGATCACCTTCATCCGCATGCCCGAGACCAAGGGCCAGACCCTGAAGTAAGTCAAAGACGAGCGTCACGCACTCGCGCTTTCCGGTTCCCGCAGGACCGGAAAGCTTTTTCTTTTTCCGATGAGACCCATGCCAGCACAAGACACCGCCCTGCACTTCCAAGACGCCCAGGCCCTGGCCGGCGCCATCCGCCGGCGCGAACTGAGTTCGCGCCAGGTCACCACCCACTTCCTCGACCGCATCGAGCGCGCCCCCGCGCTTTCTGCCTATAGCGAAGTCACGGCCGAGCGCGCGCTGGCCCAGGCCGACGCCGCCGACCGCCTGCTCGCCGCGGGCATGCTGCTGGGCCCCTTGCATGGCGTGCCGGTGGCGGTGAAGGACAGCGTGCAATGGGAAGGCGTCAGCGCCAGCCTGGGTTCGCTCGCCCTGCTGGGCCGGATCAGCGGCGAAACAGCGGCGCCGCTGCACAAGCTGGCCGCGCAAGGCATGGTGGTGCTGGGCAAGACCCGCATGACCGAGTTCGCCTTCGGACTCTCAGGCCAGAATCCCACGCAAGGCACGGCGCGCAACCCTTGGGACGCACAGGCGGCGCGCGCGCCGGGCGGCTCGTCCAGCGGCGGCGGCGTGGCCGTGGCCGCGGGCCTGGCGCCCCTGGCGCTGGGCGGCGACACCGGCGGCTCGGTGCGCGCGCCGGCGGCGCTGAACGGCCTGGTCGGCTACAAACCGTCCACCGGCGTCATCAGCCGCGCCGGCTGTCTGCCGCTGTCGGACACGCTGGACGTGCTGGGTCCGATCACGCGCAATGTGGCCGACGCCCGCCTGCTGACGCAACTGCTGGCCGGCCCCGACATCGACGACGCCGCCACGCTGGGCTTTGCCGCAAGCGCCATCGCCGCCCTGCGCGCACCGGCTGCGCGCGGCCCAGGTCCGGTGGCAATGCTGGCGCCCGAAGCCTGGCCCGCCCCCTTGGCAGAGACCGGCCTGCGGGCCTGGCGCGAGGCCGAGGAAAAGCTGGCGCAGGCCGGCTACACGCCCACGCCCTGGCATCCGCCCGCGGCCCTGTCGTTCGCCCGCATGGCGGATGACAACTCGCTGGTGCTGGCCTACGAGGCCTATCGCTACTACGGCGCGCTGGCCGAAGACCCGGCCCAGCCGCTGTGGGAAGTGGTGCGCAAGCGCATCGCAGCCGGCGGCCGCATCACGCAAGCCGACTACGAAGCCGCGCTGCAACGCCGCGCCGCCGACATGGCCGCGTTCGCGCAGGCCATGCAGGGAGTGGACGCCCTGCTGATGCCCGCCTGCGATCAGGCTGCGCAGACGCTGGACGCCGACGACACGCGCCACGCCGGACTGGGCAAGCTGCTGCGCCCCGCCAACTTCCTGGGCGCGGCCGCCATTTCGCTGCCGGCGGGCTTTGATACCGAGGGCATGCCCATGGCGGTGCAACTGCTGGCGCCCGCTGGCGGCGATGCCGCACTGCTGGACTGCGCTGCTGCGCTGGAACCGGTGCTGGACCCGGCGCCGCGCCGGCCCGACCTGTCGGCCTGGGGCCTGTAAACCCCGCACGCAAGAAAAAAGCCCCCGCAGTGCGGGGGCTGTGCTTGCAGAATCAGAAAGGCTTACAGGGCCTTCTTCAGTTCCTGCACCTTGTCCGTGGCTTCCCACGAGAATTCCGGCTCCGAACGGCCAAAGTGGCCGTAAGCGGCGGTCTTGGCATAGATCGGGCGCAGCAGATCCAGCATGTTGACGATGCCCTTCGGACGCAGGTCGAAGTGCTCGCGGACCAGCTTGGCGATCTGGTCGTCGGGGATGACACCGGTGCCTTCCGTGTAGACGGTGATGTTGATGGGCTCGGCCACGCCGATGGCGTAGCTGACCTGCACCTGGCACTGGCGCGCCAGGCCGGCGGCCACGATGTTCTTGGCCACGTAGCGGGCGGCGTAGGCGGCCGAACGGTCAACCTTGGACGGATCCTTGCCCGAGAACGCGCCGCCGCCGTGCGGGCAAGCGCCGCCGTAGGTGTCGACGATGATCTTGCGGCCGGTCAGGCCGCAATCGCCTTGCGGACCGCCGATGACGAAGCGGCCGGTCGGGTTGACCAGGAACTTGGTTTGCGGCGTGATCAGGCCTTCGGGGAAGCTGGGCTTGATGATGTCTTCGATCACCGCTTCGCGGATGGTCTCTTGCGAGACTTCCGGCGCGTGCTGGGTCGACAGCACCACGGTGTCGACTTCCGCCGGGCGGCCGTCGATGTAGCGGAATGTCACTTGCGACTTGGCATCGGGACGCAGCCACGGCAGGCGGCCGTCCTTGCGCAGCTCGCTCTGGCGCTGCACCAGGCGGTGCGCGTACCAGATCGGGGCGGGCATCAGGTCAGGCGTTTCGTCGCAGGCATAGCCGAACATCAGGCCTTGGTCGCCCGCGCCCTGGTTCAGGTAGTCCTCGGAGCTGCGGTCCACGCCCTGGGCGATGTCCGGCGACTGCTTGTCGTAGGCGACCAGCACCGCGCAGCCCTTGTAGTCGATACCGTATTCGGTATTGTCGTAGCCGATGCGGCGGATCGTATCGCGCGCGACCTGGATATAGTCGACGTTGGCGGTGGTGGTGATCTCGCCGGCCAGCACTACCAGGCCGGTGTTGCAGAGCGTCTCGGCTGCGACGCGCGCATTCGGGTCCTGCGTGAAGATCGCGTCCAGGATCGAGTCGGAGATCTGGTCGGCAACCTTGTCGGGATGCCCTTCGGAGACGGATTCGGAAGTAAAGAGAAAGTCGTTATTGGCCACAGATGCGTCCTTGGTGGCCGGCTTAGCCGGCGCATAGGTTCACGAGGCGCGTTGCACCCCCGACCGCATGACATACGCAAATCTGGGCGCGACGCTTTAGCGGATTTGGCAAAAGGCGCGCAAAGCGCTACACCCTTGCCGTCGCCCCGCAAGTTGTCGGTTAACTCGGCGACTGCGCTATTTTAAGCGAAAATGCGGTTCTGCCGCCAAAGCCGGGGGTCTAAGCATATTCCCCCAGTCCCAGGCTCACTTCCCGCCCGTTCCACTTTCCTGCCGCATGCTGCTCTTCCTGTTCAGACTATTCGCCGCCCTGCCCCTGTCCGTCGCGCACGCCGCGGGGCGTCTCGCCGGGCGCGCGATCTACGCCTGGCCAGGCAAATACCGGCAGCGCCTGCAAGCCAACGCGGTCCAGGCCGGCTACCCCGATCCGGCGTTCGCGCGCCGCGCGGCGGGCGAAATCGGCGCCATGATCCTGGAAAGCCCGCGCGTCTGGTTCCGCAATGAACAAAGCCTGGCCCAGGTGATTTCGGACGACAACGAGGTGGTCAGCGCGGCCCGCGCGGAAAACCGCGGCATTCTGTTCCTGACGCCGCACCTGGGCTGCTTCGAGATCACGGCGCGGTACCTGGCCCGCCAGATGCCCATGACGGTCATGTTCCGCCCGCCGCGCAAGGACATCCTGGCGCCGCTGCTGGAAACCGCTCGCAACACTTCGGCCGTCAATGCCGTGCCGGCCAATATGCAGGGGGTGCGCGAGTTCGTGCGCGCCCTGCGCCGCGGCGAGTCCGTGGGCATGCTGCCCGACCAGGCGCCCAGCGTGGGCGACGGCGTCTGGGCGCCGTTCTTCGGGCGCATGGCCTACACCATGACGCTGCCGGGCAAGCTGGCCACGCAGACGAACGTACCCATCATCCTGACCGCGGGCGAACGGCTGCCGGGGGGCCGGGGCTGGCGCATCCATTACGTGCGCGTGCCCGAGCCGCTGCCTGCCGACGCCGAAGCGCAAGCCGCGCTGCTCAACGCCGCCATGGAAACGCTGATCCGCCGCTGCCCGGAGCAATACCTCTGGAGCTACAACCGCTACAAGACGCCGCGCGGCGCACCGCCGGCACCTGCCGCCGACACTGCATCCCCGGCCAACTGAACCGCCGCGCCCCGTCCGCTCCACTCTCCTTACCCTATGACTAATTTCAAAACGCGCGCGCTGGTATCCCTGTTGAAATGGTTCGCCCGCATCAAGCCATCGACGCGGCTGCGCATCGGCGCGGGCCTGGGCTGGCTGGCGCCACGGCTGGTCAAGTCGCGCGCGCGCATCGTGCGCCGCAATCTTGAGCTGTGCTTTCCCGAGCAGCCCGAACAGGTCCGCGAACAGTGGGTCGCAGACCACTTCCGCGCGCTGGCGCAATCCATCGTCGACCGCGGCGTGCTCTGGTACGGCACGCCCGAGGCTGTCAGGGAGATGGTGACGCTAAGCGGCGTGGACGAAGTCAACGAGCTGATCGCCCAAGGCCGGCCGGTGATCCTGCTGGCGCCCCATTTCATCGCCATGGACGCGGGCGGCACCCGGCTGACGATGGATATCCCCAGCGCCGCCACCATGTATACCCCGCAAAGCGACCCCAACATCGACGCCGTCATGGCCGCAGGACGGGCTCGTTTCAACGAGTCTTTCCTGGTCAGCCGCAAGGACGGCGTGCGCGAACTGATCCGCCACCTGCGCGCGCCCCGCCCTGTCTATTACCTGCCCGATATGGATTTCGGCCGCCAGGGCGCGGTGTTCGCGCCCTTCTTCGGCATCCCGGCGGCAACCCTGCTCGCCACCGCCCAGCTGGCCAGGAAATGGGATGCGGTGGTAATGCCCGTCCTGGGCTTCTGGAATCCGGATAACGGCCGCTATCACATCGAAGTACTGCCGGCGCTGGCCGACTTCCCCGGAACAGACTCCCTGGAAGATGCCACCGCCCGCCTGAACCGCGAGCTGGAATGCTGGGTCCGCCGCTGCCCCAGCCAGTACTACTGGGTCCACCGCCGCTTCAAGACGCGTCCACCGGGCGAGCCCAAACTCTACTGAGTCCGCGGCCCGCGCCGCTCGCGCCCCAATATGGGCGATAATCCGGTGATGAACTGGAACTTCACCAAAATGCATGGCGCGGGCAATGATTTCGTCGTGCTCGACGGGGTCCGCCAGACCATCGACATGACGCCCGAGCGCGCCCGCGCCTTGGGCGACCGGCATTTCGGCATCGGCGCCGACCAGATCCTCCTGGTCGAACGCGCGACCCGGCCCGACGCCGATTTCCGCTATCGCATTTTCAATTCCGACGGCAGCGAAGTCGAACACTGCGGCAACGGCGCGCGCTGCTTCGTGCGCTTCGTGCATGAGCAGGGCCTGTCCGACCGCAACCCGCTGCGCGCCGAGATCGCCACCGGCATCCTGGTGCTGGACCAAGGCGATGACGAGCAAGTCACCGTCGACATGGGCAGCACGCGCTTCGAGCCCGCCGCCCTGCCCTTTGACACCGCCGGCCTGGCCTCGCGCGTCCAAGGCCAGGACACGCTGTGGGAACTGGAACTGGACGCGCCCGCCGGCCTGCCGCGCACGGTCGCGCTGTCGGCCGTGGCCATTTCCAACCCGCACGCCGTGCAGGTCGTGGACGACGTCGACACCGCGCCCGTATCCGTTCTCGGCCCGCTGATCGAAACCCATCCGCGCTTCCCGCGCCGGGTCAACGCCGGCTTCATGCAGGTCGTGGACCGCAACAACATCCGCCTGCGCGTGTTCGAACGCGGCGCCGGCGAAACGCTGGCCTGTGGCACCGGCGCCTGCGCCGCCGTCGCGGCCGGCATCCGTCGCGGCCTGCTGGACTCGCCGGTGCGCGTGCAAGCGCGCGGCGGCGTGTTGACCGTCGCCTTGAACGGCGAGCAGCTGCGCATGACGGGCCCTGCCGAGTCCGTCTTCACGGGGCAGGTCGACATCGACAAGCTCGTCTTCTCCATGGGACTGAACCGATAAGCCATGACTGATACCGCTATTACCGCCCAGGACATCGCTGCTTTCCTGCAAGACAATCCTGGGTTCTTCGACGATCACGCAGATGTCTTCGCCACGCTGCAAGTGCCGCATCCGCACGGCTCGCGCGCCATTTCGCTGGGCGAACGCCAGATCCTGACGCTGCGCGAACGCAACCGCGAACTCGAGTGGCGCCTCAACGAGCTGGTGCGCAACGCCACCGCCAATGAGAGCATCGGCACGCACGTGGCCAAATGGTGCTGCCGCCTGCTGTCCGAATGCGACCCGCAGCATGTGCCGGGCGAGATCGCCCTGGGGCTGGCCGAACAGTTCGAGCTGAACCACGTGGCGCTGCGCCTGTGGGACCTGTCCGAATTGCCCGCCACCGGCTATGGCGAGCCCGTCACCCAGGACGTGCGCACCTTTACCGACAGCCTGAAGACGCCCTACTGCGGCACCGACACTGAGTTCGAAGCGGCCGGCTGGCTGGACGCCAAGCCCAAGTCGCTGGCGCTGGTACCCCTGCGCCTGGAAGCCGACGGCCCTGCCGTCGGCCTGCTGGTGCTGGGCTCGGACGACGCCGAACGCTTCACGCCCGAAATGGGTACGAGCTTCCTGGAGTCCATCGCCCAGTTGGCTTCGGCGGCGCTGCATCGCCTGAATCCGGCCTCACCCAAGGCCTAGCCGGGACGGGCGGACGCCATGCCGAAAACCGTGCAAGCGCAAGACACCGCCCCACCCGACACTCCCCTGCCGGACGCAATGAGCGCGTGGCTGCGCCATCTGGAAACCAACCGGCGCTATTCGCCTCACACACTGGACGGCTACCGCCGGGAACTGCATTTCCTGCACGAGCTTGCCGGCCACGCCAAGCTGCCGCTGGACCAGATCGGCAACGGCCACATCCGCCAGTTCGTGGCGCGCCTGCATGCCCAGGGCCGCGGGCCGCGCAGCCTGGCGCGCACCCTGGCGGCCTGGCGCGGCTTCTATCAATGGTGGGCCCCGGCCATCGAACTCGCAGGCAATCCCGTGGCGGGCGTGCGCGCGCCGAAGGCGCCGCGCGGCCTGCCCAAGGCCTTGTCGGTGGAACAGACCCAGGCCCTGCTGGACCGCGCGCCCGCGCAAGTCGCGACCGAACCTGCCGCGCTGCGCGACCAGGCCATGTTCGAACTGCTCTATTCCAGCGGCCTGCGGCTGTCGGAGCTGGTCGGGCTGGACCTGCGCTACGAACGATCCGGCAACTACGAATCGCGCGGCTGGCTGAGCCTGGACGAAGCCGAGGTCGTCGTGCTGGGCAAGGGCGGCAAGCGCCGCTCGGTGCCCGTGGGCCAGGCCGCCCTGGAAGCCTTGCGCAAATGGATCGCGGTGCGCCCGCAGCTCACGCCATTCACCGCGCAGCCCGAGGACGCGGCCGCGCTGTTCCTGGGCGCACGCGGGCGCCGCATCTCGCCGCGCGTGGTGCAGCTGCAGCTGGCGCGCATCGCGCAACAGGCCGGGGTGCCCACCCATGTGCATCCGCACGTGCTGCGCCACAGTTTCGCCAGCCATGTGCTGCAGTCCGCGCAGGACCTGCGCGCCGTGCAGGAAATGCTGGGCCATGCCAACATCTCCACCACCCAGATCTACACGCGGCTGGATTTCCAGCATCTGGCGCGCGCCTACGACCAGGCGCATCCGCGCGCCGGGCGCAAATCCTGAACGTGTCGAGCCCACGCCGCTATACGTAAGCGGCGCCGCACGTTCGCGGCACTGGTCCTAACCGCCTCCGGCGATCACACCGCCCAGCAGCATCACACCCAGCAACAGCACCGCCAGAGCAGCCAGCGCCTCCACGCCGTAACGCAGGCGCGCTGCGCCCACGCCGGACAGACGGCTGCCGATACGCGTGGCCGCGCCGCCGGCCGCGACCGCCAGGCAGGCCAGCGCCGCCACCGTCAGCCCGGTGCCCAGGCCCATTGCCAGGGCCGAGGCCACGCCCGCCACGAAAAAACCCTGCGCCAGAGCGAACACCAGGACGATCAGCGCGCCGCTGCAGGGACGCAAGCCCACGGCCAGGATCGCCGTTGCCGCGCGACGCCAATTCAGCGGACCTGACACCTGTTCGGGCGCGGGCACATGCGCGTGACCGCAGCCGCAATCGTGGTCGTGATGGTGATCGTGGTGGTGATGGACAGGGGCGTGAGCGTGAGCATGCTGCAACTCATGCTGCCGGCCCTGCCCGTGACTGCGGGCCTGGCTGCTGTAGTGCTCGTGCTCATGCATGGAATCCCCGGATGCGCGCCGCGCGCGGGTCCGCAGCAGCGGACGGATCGCCTTGACCCACACCAGCCACGCGCCCAGCAATGCCACCAGCGCATAGGAGCCTAGCTCCAGCCAACGCGTCGCATTGTTCATGGTTGCAGCGGTGGCGTTGAAGATCAGCGCCAGCACCGCCACCAGCACAATCGCCACCAGCGCCTGAATCAGCGCGGACGCCAGCGCCAGCAGCGCGCCGTTGCGCGCGGTCTGGCGGTTGGCCAGCACATAGGAAGAGATCACCGCCTTGCCATGCCCAGGCCCCAGCGCATGGAACACGCCGTAGGCAAACGACAGCCCGATCAAGGCCCAGGCCGCGCCGCCGTCCGCCTGCCAGGCGCGCACCGCGCCCGTCAGCTGCCGGTAGAAATGGCTTTGCCAGACGGACACCTGGCCGAAGAAACCGGCCAGCCAGCCCGGCCCGCCCACGCCCGCTCCGCTCTCCGGCACGCCGAAGGGGTGCGCGCCTTGCGCCTCGACCGCACCGGCTGCGCCCAACAACAGCACGGCCAACAACGCGAGCGCTACTCGCACCGCACTTCGATGCGATGCGTCAGCCCCTTGGTGATGGCGAAAAGCTCGTCCGGCAAGGCGTCCGGGTCGGCCGGGATCGCGGCCAGTTGCTGCATGGTTTTCCAATCCAGTTCCTTGGGCTTGCGGTAGGCTGAGGTGCAGGCTTTGGCATCCTGCCCGCCGAGCGAAACCGCGCCGTTTTCATCGAAGGCGTAGGCCACGAAATAGGTGGGATCGTAGATGTCCACCTGCGCGCCGGTGGCGCCCGGCGCCACCGGCGTGGCCAGCGGCAAGGTGAAGGACAGCGTCAGCCGCGTCGTCTTCGGATTCCAGTCGACGCGCGCGTCCTGCGGGGCCGCGAAGGCCGACGTCTTGCCATCCACGGTGACGCGCGTGAAGTAATGCGAGATAGGCTCGCCCAGCGCCTGCATCCAGTCCCGCGCCATGCCCTGCAGGATTTCGGGCGACAGCGAACCATCCTTGCCCTTCTTCAATCCCTGCGTGGCATAGGCGCCGAACATCTCGTCAAACCGCCAGACCTGCCGCACCGCCGTGATGCGCTGCTGTCCATCGATATCGATCGCCGCGCGGGCATCGATCCACATATGCGGGTGCGCGCTGGCAGCGCCGGCCGCCAGCAGCATTGCTGCCGCGATCAGGGCTGCATGGCCGCGGCAAGCTGACGTGCGTTCCATTCAAACATTTCCAGGTAGGTGGCGCCGGGTTGTCCGGGCTTGGACAGGGCATCGGAATAAAGCGTACCACCCACCTTGGCGCCGGTTTCGCGGGAGATCTGCTGGACCAGCCGGGGGCTGCTGATGTTCTCCACGAACACCGCCGGCACGCGCTCGCGCTTGACCTGCTCGATGATGCGCGCCACCTCGCGGGCCGCGGGTTCCGCATCCGTGGACACGCCCATGGCGGGGATGAAAGCCACGCCGTAGGCATCGCCGAAGTAGCCGAAGGCATCGTGCGAGGTCACGATCTTGCGACGCTCGGCCGGGATCGCGGAGAAGGTCTTGCGGACCTGGGCGTCCAGCGCCTGCAAGCGCGCGGCATAAGCCCGCGCGCGCTGACGATAGGCGTCGGCCCGCGCCGGATCCGCGGCTGCCAGCCCCTCCGCGACGTTGCGGGCATAGATGGCGCCGTTGGCCAGGTTCTGCCATGCATGCGGATCTGCGTCGCCATGCTGGTGGCCATGGTCGTGGTCGTGGTCGTGGTCGTCATCATCGTGCCCACCGCCCGCGAACTTTCGCGGCTTCACGCCCTGCGAGGCAACCACGGTGGCGCCGGCAAAACCCGACGCCTTCGCCAGGCGCGGCATCCAAGTCTCGAAATCCAGGCCGTTGACGAACAGCACGCGCGCGGCGGCCAGCTTCTTGGCGTCGCCCGGTGTCGGCTCGTACTCGTGCGCGTCACCGTCCGGCCCCACCAGCGTAGCGACGCTGACGTCGTCTCCGCCCACTTCCCGCACGATGTCGCCCAGGATGGAAAAACTGGCGACGACCTTCAGCGGCTCGGCGGCCTGCGCCGTTCCGAACCACGCCGACAGGCACAGGCCTGCCATGGCAAGCAGCGCGCGGCGGCGCGCCCGGGAATTGAAACGCATGGCGTATCTCCTGTTGGATGAATCAGACCCGGCGCATGCGGCGCCGCGCCGGCAGCAGTCCGCCTTGCGGGCCGCCCACGATGGAAAACAGATAGCAGGCGCCCGCCGCCAGGATGATGGCGGGCGAGGCCGGCACGTTGAAGTGGTACGAAATGAGCAAGCCAGCCGTCGAAGCCGCCACGCCCAGGCCCGCGGCCAGCGGAATCTGGCGGGCGGCCGAGCGGACCCAGAAGCGCGCGGCGGCGGCGGGCAGCATCATGATGCCGACCACCATGAGCGTGCCCAGCACCTGGAAGCCCGCCACCAGGTTCACCACCACCAGCAGCAGGAAGCCCATGTGGACCCAGCCCCCGGCGCCGCCGCTGGCACGCAGGAAGCCAGGGTCCAGGCATTCGGCCACCAGCAGCCGGTAGATCGCGGCCAGCGCCAGCAAGGTCGCGCTCGCCGTGGCGGTAACCAGCAGCAGCGCCGCGTCGTCCAGCCCCAGCACCGTGCCGAACAACACATGCAGCAGATCCATGTTGGAGCCGCGCAGTGACACCAGCAGCACACCCAACCCCAGCGATATCAGATAGAAGGCCGCGAAGCTGGCGTCTTCGCGCAGCGGCGTGAGGCGCGCCACCAGTCCCGCCAGCAGGGCCACGGCCAGTCCCGTGACGATGCCGCCCAGCATCATCGCGCCCAGCGACAGGCCTGCCAGCAGAAAGCCCGCCGCTACTCCAGGCAGGATGGCGTGCGACATGGCATCGCCCATCAGGCTCATGCGCCGCAGCACCAGGAACACGCCCAGGGGCGCGGCGCCCAGCGACAGGGCGCAGGCGCCGGCCAGCGCGCGCCGCATGAAGCCGTAGTCCAGGAAGGGCGACAGCACCCATTGCGCCAAGCTCATGCGCGGCTCTCCGCATGCCATTGCCGCGCCCGCTTCAGGTGTGCGTCGTCCAAGGCGTCATGGGTATCGCCCCAGGCCACGACCGATCCGGACAGCAACAGGCATTCGGGAAAATGGTCGCGCACCAGATCCAGGTCGTGCAGCACCGCAATCACGGTGCGGCCCTGCCCGTGCAGACCGCAAAGCAAGGCCATCAGGTCGTCCGCCGTGTGGCTGTCCACCGCCGCGAAGGGTTCGTCCAGCAGCAGCACGGGCGCATCCTGCACCAGCATCCGCGCAAACAGCGCGCGCTGCATCTGTCCGCCCGACAGCGCGTCCACGCCGCGTCCGGCCGCGCCGGCCATGCCCACCGTTTCCAGCGCGTCCATGCAACGGTCCAGTTCATCGTTCGCATACCGGCGCCATCCGCCCACGCGCCTCCAGGCGCCCATGGCCACCAGGTCCAGCACCGACACTGGAAACGATCGGTCGAGCTCGGCGGCCTGGGGCAGCCAGGCCAGCTCCGACCGGCCCGCGCCGCTGATCCGCACGCTGCCGGCCATGGGGCGCAGCACGCCCATGATGCCCTTGATCAAGGTGGACTTGCCCGCGCCGTTCGGCCCGACCACGGCGGTCATGCCGCCCGCGGCGAAACGCCCCGACACCGATTTGAGCGCCGCGTGCCCATGCCAGCCGAAGGAAGCGTCGGCCAGTTCGATCGTGACCGGCGCGTTCATCGCGGCCACCAGTCCAGCGCCCAGCCGGTCAGGACCCACAGGGCGGCCGCGGCGGCCAGCGCGATGGCCATGCGGCGCCAGGCGGAAACGAGGAAGGCGGAACGCGCGGGGAGGTTTTGCCGGAGTGTCGTTTCGGGCGCCCGGGGCAAAAGCGTGAAATGGGACATGGAAAGAATGCGGAGACGGATAGGGACTACGGCCAATTTTTATTATGTTATATCATAACTAAAAAGCTTGATTCCGCGGCGCTCGCCCACATCTGGATGTTTTCTGCTACCTTCCAGGCATCTCGCGCGCATCGCGCGCGTTTTCCATAGAGATAAAGCCAGCCATGTCCGCACCGCCCCGCACCCCTCGCAGCGATACCGTCGGCGCCCAGCTCAGCGTCGCCGAAGCGCTGTGCGAGCAGCGCGGACGCCGCCTCACCCCCATCCGGCGCAAGGTGCTGGAACTACTGCTGCGTCACGGCCGCAGCCTGAAGGCCTATGAATTGCTGGAAGCCATGCGCGCCGTGCATCCGGGCGCCGCGCCCCCGACCGTGTACCGCGCCCTGGACTTCCTGATGGACGAGGGCCTGATCCACCGCCTGGACGCGGTCAACGCCTGGAGCGCCTGCCACGACGCAGGCGGCGCGCCCCATGACCTGCTGGTGGTCTGTACGGGCTGCGGCGCGGTCGCGGAAGTATCCGACCCCGCCATGAGCCGCCAACTGGCCGAACGCGTCGCCCAGACCGGCTATGCCCTGGCCACGCACGAAACCGAAATCCGCGCGCTGTGCCCCCAATGCCAGCAGAAGCAACCCGCCGCGGATGCCGGCCACGGCCATCACCATCATTAAGAACTAGTGCCGGCGGGCCGCCCCGCCCCGGCTCTCCGCCATCGGGCGCAAGCCCGTGGCGCGGCGCTTCATCCAGATGCGCGCATCGCGCTCTTGAAATCCGGCAAACCGCCCCCAAATAGTGGTATCGCCCGATACTTGACGGCGTACGGACGCCATCTGGATGGCTACGGCCCCAGGGTTGACCCTGGGTTTGCCCCCTGCCCCCGACTGTGCTGTAATCCTGCGTCCGGCCGCTGCAGGCGGCCCATGCAGCCTGCGGCAAACATCCTCCGGCAAAGACTGGGAAACCCCGTTCAAGCGTCGCAAGACGGCGTTCCAAGACAGGGTTGCGATCCCCGCCGAGAGTTCCTGTTTAACGCCTTGACTTCACGCTAGCAGCTTCGCCATGAACACCCCGCGCAGTTTGGACAAAATGGTTCCCGTCACCATCCTCACCGGCTTTCTCGGTGCGGGCAAGACCACCCTGCTCAAACGCATCCTGACCGAATACCATGGCCGCCGCGTCGCGGTCATCGAAAACGAGTTCGGGCCGGAAAGCATCGACAACGACCTGCTGGTGCAGGACAGCAACGAAGAAATCATCGAACTGTCCAACGGCTGCGTCTGCTGCACGGTGCGCGGCGACCTGATGCGCACCCTGTCCGAGCTGCGCGCCAAGCGCGAAGCCGGCGAACTGAATTTCGAACGCGTCATCCTCGAAACGACCGGCATGGCCAATCCTGGCCCCGTGTGCCAGACGTTCTTCATGGATGACGACATCGCCGAGTACTACCGCCTGGACGCGGTGGTCACGGTGGTCGACGCCAAGCACGGCATGGCCACCCTTGACGCCCAGCCCGAAGCCCAGAAACAGGTCGGTTTCGCCGACCGCATCCTGATCTCGAAGCGCGACCTGGTCAACGAAGTGGACTACGAAGCGCTGCGCCACCGCCTGGTTCACATGAACCCGCGCGCGCCGATCACGCCGGTCAACTTCGGCGAAGTCGACCTGAAGTCCATCATCGACATCAGCGGCTTCAACCTGAATTCCATTCTGGACATCGACCCGCAATTTCTGGCCGATGAGCACCCCGACGCCGCCCACGACCATGGCCATGACCACGATCATGGACATGACCACGGCCACGATCACGATCACGACCATGATCACGAAGGCGACTGCGGGGCGCATTGCAATCATGCCCACCATCATCACCATCACCAACACGACGACGAAATCGGCGCGTTCGTGTTCCGTTCCAACAAGCCGTTCGATCCCGCGCGCCTTGAGGAATTCCTGGGCGGCGTGGTGCAGGTCTATGGTCCCGACCTGATGCGCTACAAGGGCATCCTGTACATGAAGGGCATCAACCGCCGCATGTTGTTCCAGGGTGTGCACATGATGATGGGCGCCGAACCCGGCAAGCCGTGGACCGCAGCCGAAAAACCGTCCACCAAGATGGTTTTCATCGGCCGTAAGCTGCCCCAGGAGATTTTCACCCGGGGCTTGGAGCAGTGCCTGGCGGGGTAATCCCCCTTCCTGACGTGACGTGATGCGACGAAGGCAGTACTGTGAGGTACGAATAGCGTAGGCAACAAGTAATACGGACCGGGAATGGACGCCCGCGCCAGGATCGATTCATAGTGGAGTGTTTTCATGGCTACCAAGGCAGCAACCAAGAAATCAAGCAAGTCGACGAGCGATACGGCGATTGATCTGCCCAGCGAGAAGGAATTGCTGGCCATGCCCGAGTCCGACTATATGAACGAACGCCAACTGGCGTTCTTCAAGGAACGGCTCAAACAACTCGAGCAGGACATCCTGGCCAACGCCGGCGAAACCACCGAGCACCTGCGTGAAACGCAGTTCGTGCCCGATCCCGCCGACCGCGCCACGATCGAGGAAGAACACGCCCTGGAGCTGCGCACCCGCGACCGCGAGCGCAAGCTGCTAAAGAAGGTGCAACAGTCCATCGCCCGCATCGACAGCGGCGAATACGGCTGGTGTGAGGAAACCGGTGAACCCATCGGCATCCCGCGCCTGCTGGCGCGCCCCACGGCCACCCTGTCGCTCGAAGCGCAGGAACGCCGCGAGATGCGCCAGAAGCTCTACGGCGACTGATCCGTCCCGTATTCAGGCCATACGCTGAAAGGCTATGCTGGTTTCCAGCATGGCCTTTTTTCTTTGGCCAGCCCTCGAAAGGGGACGCAGGCTTCCTGCCTTGATTTCCCCGCAACCGCCCCCAGCTAATCCCTTCATAGGAAGGAACGCATGGAACAATTTCACGCCACCACCATCGTGTGCGTGCGCCGCGGCAACCGCGTCGCACTGGGCGGCGATGGCCAGGTCACCCTGGGCAACATCGTCATCAAGGGCACCGCCCGCAAGATCCGCCGCCTGTATCACGACAAGATTCTGGCCGGCTTTGCCGGCGCCACCGCCGACGCGTTCACCCTGCAGGAACGCTTCGAGGCCAAGCTGGAAAAGCACCAGGGGAACCTGATGCGCGCCGCGGTCGAACTGACCCGCGACTGGCGCACCGACCGCGTCCTGCGCCGCCTGGAAGCCATGCTGATCGTGGCCGACGCCGAGCACACGCTGGTGCTGACCGGCAACGGCGACGTGCTGGAACCCGAACACGGCCTGGCGGCCATCGGTTCCGGCGGCGCCTACGCCCAGTCGGCCGCGCTGGCGCTGCTGCGCAACACCGAACTTTCGCCCGAGGCCGTCGTCAAGCAATCGCTGGAAATCGCCGGCGACCTCTGCATCTACACCAACCAGAACCACGTCATCGAAACGCTGGGCGACTGACGCCCGCCACGCGGCGCGCCCGGCGCGCCGCAGCCGCCACCCCAGCCCGCCCTAGCTTCAAGGATCCGCCCTCATGTCCGCATCCAACATGACGCCCGGAGAGATCGTCTCCGAACTCGACAAGTACATCGTCGGCCAGAACCGCGCCAAGCGCGCCGTGGCCGTGGCGTTGCGCAACCGCTGGCGCCGCCAGCAGGTCGCCGAACCCCTGCGCCACGAAATCCACCCCAAGAACATCCTCATGATCGGCCCCACCGGCGTGGGCAAGACCGAGATCGCGCGCCGCCTGGCCAAGCTGGCCAACGCGCCCTTCATCAAGATCGAAGCCACCAAGTTCACCGAAGTGGGCTACGTGGGCCGCGACGTCGACACCATCATCCGCGACCTGACCGAATACTCGATCAAGCAGACGCGCGAACTGGAAATGCGCCGCGTGCGCACCCAGGCTGAAGATGCCGCCGAAGACCGCATCCTGGACGCCCTGGTGCCGCCCCCGCGCGGCGCCTCCGGCGAACCGGAACGCGGCGAGGACAACAGCGCCCGCCAGACCTTCCGCAAGCGCCTGCGCGAAGGCAAGATCGACGACCTCGAAATCGAGATCGAAGTCGCCCAGGCCGCGCCGCAGATGGACGTCATGACGCCCCCCGGCATGGAAGAAATGGCCGAGCAGCTGCGCGGCATGTTCGCCGGCATGGCCCGCGACAAGAAAAAGCCCAAGAAGATGAAGGTGCGCGAAGCCTTCAAGCTGATCGTCGACGAAGAAGCCGCCAAGCGCGTCAACGAAGAAGACCTGCGCACCGTGGCGATCAACAACGTCGAGCAGAACGGCATCGTCTTCCTGGACGAAATCGACAAGATCGCGGCCCGCCAGGAATCCGGCGGCGCGGACGTCTCGCGCCAGGGCGTGCAGCGCGACCTGCTGCCGCTGGTCGAAGGCACCACCGTCAACACGCGCTACGGCATGGTCCGCACCGACCACATCCTGTTCATCGCGTCCGGCGCCTTCCACCTGTCGCGCCCCTCGGACTTGATCCCTGAACTGCAGGGCCGCTTCCCGATCCGCGTCGAACTCGAATCGCTGACCGCCGAGGACTTCGTGCGCATCCTGTCCGACACGGACGCGTCGCTGACCAAGCAGTACACCGCGCTGATGGCCACCGAGGACCTGCAGCTGGAGTTCACGGAAGAAGGCGTGCGCCGCCTCGCCGAGCTGGCCTTCGAGGTCAACGAAACCACCGAGAACATCGGCGCCCGCCGCCTCTACACGGTGATGGAGAAGCTGCTGGACGAGCTGTCGTTCGACGCCACCGCCAGCAGCGACAAGAACGTGAAGATCGACGCCGCCTACGTCAACGCGCAACTGGCGGAAGCCGCCAGCAGCCAGGACCTGGCGCGCTACGTGCTGTAAACCGCGGGCGCGCAGCGCCCCCAGCAAAACGCCGTCCTCAGCCTCAGGGCAGCGGACGGCGTTTTTTTTACTGCCGGAGCGCCCGAGACAAGCGCGCGTCCTGGGTGCTGCAAGCCCGCGCAATGTGTGGACTTGCGTACCCGGCCTGATAGCGGCTAGTTGGTAATCGCGGTCACGATGTACTTGCCGTCCTTGCGGACCGCCGTGAAGCGCACCTTATCGCCCGCCTTGATCTTGGCCAGCAGCGCCGGATCGGCTTCATAGACCAGCGTCATGGCGGGCAGGTCCAGCGGCTTGATGGCGTCGTGCTTGATCGTGACCTTGCCGGCGGCCGGATCCACCCGCCGCACTTCCCCGCTGGCGTCGGCCTGCTGCGCAAATGCCAGCGGCGCGGCCAGCGTGACGACGGCCACCGCCGCGGCGGCAGCCATGGGCATTGCATACTTGCGGTCAAAAATCATGCAGATATCCTCCGATTGCAGGGGCAGCGCGGGACCGGCGTCCCCGCTTTCCACAATGCTAGGATACCGCCCTTGTGCAACAGTTCCCGAGCCATGACGCAACAATTCTGACAGTTGATTGCGGAATCCACGGGCCGCGCCGCCCCGATTCATGGCTGGACGCAAAACCAGTACCTTTCGTCACTCATTTCAGGAGTTCCCATGGCCAACCGCTTATCCGTCATCGCCACCCGCACGGGAGACGACGGCACCACGGGTCTGGGCGACGGGTCCCGCACGCCCAAGGACGCCCCGCGCATCGCGGCGATGGGCGACGTCGACGAACTGAACAGCGTGATCGGGGTGCTGCTGACCGAGGACCTGCCCGCCGAGATAGCCACCGATCTGCTGGCCATCCAGCATGATTTGTTCGATATGGGCGCGGAACTCTGCATTCCCGGCCACACCGCCCTGACGGACGAGCACATCGCCCGCCTGGACGCGCGCCTGGCCCACTACAACGCGACCCTGCCGCCCCTGCGTGAATTCATCCTGCCCGGCGGCTCGCGCGGCTCGGCCCAGGCGCACATTGCGCGCACCGTCTGCCGCCGCGCCGAACGGGCCGTGGTGGCGCTGGCCCGGGTCGACCCGGTGAACCCGCCGGTGCGTCAGTACCTGAACCGGCTGTCGGATCTGATGTTCGTGCTGGCGCGTTGTATAAACCAGCATGCGGGACAGAAAGACACGTTCTGGGCGGGCGCCCAGGCGCGCAAATAGTCTCGCGCCCGGGACGCGTCCTGCGCGACCGGGCCAAAGAACGGTACGGAACTTGGCAAGGGCCGCGTGAAGATATTATTGCTGGGCAAGGACGGCCAGGTCGGCCGCGAACTGTGCCACGCCCTGCTCTCCCTCGGAGAGGTCGTGGCGCTGGGCCGCGACGGCGCGGATCTGCGCGATCAGGATGCACTGCTCGCGGTCTTGTCGTCCTGCCGGCCCGATGTGATCGTCAACGCAGCCGCCTACACAGCAGTGGATGCGGCCGAAAACGACCGGGAAACCGCCACTCAGGTCAATGCGCTGGCGGTGGCCACGCTGGCCCGCCACGCCCAGGCCGCCCGCGCCCTGCTGGTCCATTTTTCGACCGACTATGTGTTCGACGGCGCCCAACGGCGGCCCTACTCGGAAACCGATGGGCCCAACCCCCTGAACGTGTACGGCAGCACCAAACTTGCGGGCGAGCGGGCCATCCAGGCCACGGGTTGCGATGCGCTGGTGTTCAGGATCGGCTGGGTCTATTCGCGGCATGGCAAGAACTTCCTGAACACCATGCTGCGCCTGGCGCTGGAGCGCCAAAGCCTGAACGTGGTGTCCGACCAGCATGGGGCGCCCACATCGGCCGCATTCGTCGCCGACGTTACCACCCTGGCGATCCGCCAACATTGCGCGGGGCGGTTGCCAGCTGGGACCTATCATCTAGCCGCCGCCGGTTCGACCGACTGGCACGCGTATGCGAGATACATCGTTGCCGGAGCCGCTGCGCGCGGTGCCAGCCTGATGTTGGCCCCGGAACAGATCCATGCGATCGCGGCGCGGGACTATCCCGGAGCCGCGCAGCGGCCGAGCAATTCCACGCTGGATACAGCCAAACTGTCGCGCGCGCTGCAACTGCGCATGCCATCATGGACCGAACAGGTAGATCACACCCTGGATCAACTCAGCCAATCCGGCAACCCCGCATTCCGATGAAAGCCACTCCACTCGCCATTCCCGACGTCTTGCTCCTGGAACCCAGGGTACTGGGCGACGAGCGCGGCTTTTTCTTCGAGAGTTTCAACCAGGCCGTGTTCGAGGCAGCAACGGGGCTGCGGCGCAACTTCGTCCAGGATAACCATTCACGTTCTGTCCGCGGCGTCCTGCGCGGCCTGCATTACCAGGTCGAACAACCCCAGGGCAAGCTCATGCGCGTATGCGCGGGCGAGATCTTCGACGTTGCGGTGGATCTGCGGCGCGATTCGCCGTCATTCGGGCAATGGGTCGGCACCCTGCTCAGCGCCGAAAACAAGCGCCAGGTGTGGATCCCGGAAGGCTTCGCCCACGGCTTCCTGACGCTTTCCGAATTTGCCGAAGTCCTGTACAAAACCACGGACTACTACGCCCCCCAGCACGAGCGCTGCATACGCTGGGACGATCCACAACTGGCGATCGCCTGGCCCTGCCAGCAGCCGCCCCTGCTGTCCGAGAAGGACCGCAACGGCGCGCCGTTCGCCGACGCGCCGGCCTGCTGACTCAGTTCACGCCGGCCGCGTGGGCCTGTTCGTCGGCGTGGTACGAGGAACGCACCATCGCCCCCACCGCCGCGTGCGAAAAGCCCATGGCATAGGCCTCGCGCTCGAACATGGCGAAGGTGTCCGGATGCACATAGCGCAGCACCGGCAGGTGGTGTTCCGAAGGTTGCAGGTACTGGCCGATGGTCAGCATGTCCACGTTGTGCTCGCGCATGTCGCGCATCACCTGCAGGATTTCCTCGTCGGTCTCGCCCAGGCCCAGCATCAGGCCGGACTTGGTGGGGACTTCGGGGTGCAGCTGCTTGAACTCGGCCAGCAGCTTCAGTGAGTGCATGTAGTCCGAGCCCGGGCGCGCCTGCTTGTACAGGCGCGGCACGGTTTCCAGGTTGTGGTTCATGACGTCCGGGGGGCCGGCGTTCAGGATGGTCAGCGCGCGGTCCAAGCGGCCGCGGAAGTCGGGCACCAGCACCTCGATGCGGGTGGTGGGCGACAGTTCGCGGATGTGCGTGATGCAGTCCACGAAGTGGCCGGCGCCGCCGTCGCGCAGGTCGTCGCGGTCCACCGAGGTGATCACGACATAGGACAGCTTCATCGCGGCGATGGTGCGCGCCAGATTCAGGGGTTCGTTGGTGTCCAGCGGATCCGGGCGGCCGTGGCCCACATCACAGAAGGGGCAACGGCGGGTGCACTTGTCGCCCATGATCATGAAGGTGGCCGTACCCTTGCCGAAGCATTCGCCGATGTTCGGGCACGACGCTTCCTCGCACACTGTGTGCAGGTTGTGCTCGCGCAGGATGCGCTTGATGTCGTAGAAGCGCGAGCCGGGCGCGGCGGCCTTCACGCGGATCCACTCGGGCTTTTTCAGGCGCTCGGCCGGAACGATCTTGATGGGGATGCGCGCGGTCTTGGCCTGCGATTTCTGCTTTTGCGTCGGATCGTAGACCGCCTCGGCGGGCGCGGCGGCGGATTCGTTCGAGGGAACAGGAGACTCGACAAGCGTGGACATGGGGCACCTTCATGACCGGTGCGTGGGCGCGCCGGGTCTGAGACAAAAACGGCATTTTACCCTTCGCCGCCCGGATTCGCCGGGCAGGCTCCGTCCCCCAGGTGGCGGGCGCTCGGGCCGGACCGAGCTGGGTTATCGTCACGCCTGACGAATCCGCCGGTTTTACCCATGTCTTCCCTGCCTCCGCCTCGCCCCATCATCCTGATCGCGCCCCGCCTGGACTGGGCGCCCGCGGCCCGCGCCACGCAGGCCTGCGCCGAATTGCTGTTGCCCGCCGGCTACTACCTGGCCGCCGGCCCCTGGCATGAAACCGGCAACCTGCCCCTGCTCGGCGGCCTGCGTCCCGCCGCCGCCCTGACCATAGGCCCGCTGGACGATCCCGCCCTGCGCACCGCCCTGGCGGCGCTGGAAATCCCCGTCGTGGAGACCTGGAGCGCGTCGTCCCGGCCGCTAGACGGCGCCGTGGCGGTCGACAACGCGGAAGCCGGCCGCATGGCGGCGCGGCACCTGGCCGCCAAGCGCCACGCGCGGGTCGCCTGCATCAGCACCGACAACCCGTGGGAACGCGCCCGCCGCGAAGGCTTTATCAGCAGCGCGGCCGCGCTCGGACTGGAACGGGTGGCGGACATCGTGCAGCCGGAAGTCCAGCACATGAACGACGGCCGCATGGCCTTCCTGCGCTTGCTGGCCACCAACACGATCTTCGACGCGGTGTTCTGCACCACGGACCTGCTGGCGGCCGCTGCGGTATCCGAAGCCCACAACCGCGACCTGCAGGTGCCGCAGGACCTGGCGGTGCTGGGCTACTCGGACGACGGCAGCGCCGCGCAATGGGCGCAGGGCTTGACCACTTTGGGCGCCGACGCCGCGACCCTGGGCCGGCGCGCCGGCCAGCTGCTGCTGGACCGCCTGGAAGGCGAACGCGGCACGGGCGAACGGGAAATCGTCGAGGTGGTGTTCGAGGAACGGCTCAGCACCTAGGGCGCATCGGCGTGACCGGCGGCCCAGCCCTGGCAGCCCCGGCCGCCCCCCTGGCTAGGAAATGCCTTCATACAGCGGCGGAAAGCCGCTGGCCTGAAGCATGTCGTTGGCTTCCCGCAAAAAAGCGGGCGTGGCCGTCTCCGGGACCTGGATCAGCCACTGCACAGCGTCTTCTTTGCGGCCGCGCAGCAAGAGCAGGCGGCCCAGATGGAACATGCCGCGGAAATCGCCGCCTTCGGCACAGCGCTGGTAGCAATCGAAGGCGCGGTCCAGGTCTTGTTCGACCACGTCGCCAGCCTCGTAGTAGCGGCCCACCACGCCGATGGACTTCACGTGGCCGGCCTGCGCCGCTTTCTGGTAGAGGGCCAGGGCCGCCGCGGAATTCTGCGCCACGCCGCCGCGGCCGCTGCGCAGCATGTGGGCGTAGTTGTACATGCCCCAGTCCAGGCCGTTGTCGGCGGCCAGGCGGAACCAGTACGCCGCGACCGTGTCGTCGCGCGGCACGCCCCAGCCGTTCTCGTAGCAGCGGCCCACCATGTTGATGGCCATGGGATGGTCGGCATGGGCGGCGCGCTTGAACCACGCCAATCCCTGTTCCTGATCGCGTTCGACGCCGGCGCCATCCAGCAGCATCTGGCCGTAGATGGTCTGGGCTTCGATCAGCCCCAGTTCGGCCGCCGCGCGGATCCAGGCGGCGTAGTCCTCGGCTGGACCCTGCTCGCGCAGTCGCGCCAACTCTTCAGGCGTGGTCGCGGCCACGTCGGCCGCGGTATAGCTCTTCATGTCTTGTTCCTTGCGCGGTCCCAGGCCTGCGCCAGATTGCGCGCCAGCGTCTCGCCTGTCTCGGTCGGCTCGCGGTGCACGCCGCAGGCCGCCATGTCCACGGTGCGCAGGCCCGCATAGCCGCAGGGGTTGATCCCCAGAAACGGCGCCAGGTCCATCCGCACGTTCAGCGATACGCCGTGATAAGCCCGGCCATTGCGGATCTTGATGCCCAGCGCGGCGATCTTGGCCAGCTCGCCCCCGTCCGGATCGGGGACGTAGACCCCCGGCGCGCCCGGTTTGCGGCAAGCGTCGGCCACGCCCATCTGGGCCAACGTGTCGATGACCGCGCCCTCCAGCAGATTGACGTATTCCTTGACGTAGATATCGGCGCGGCGCAGGTCGAACAGCGCATAGGCCATGACCTGGCCGGGGCCGTGGTAGGTCACCTGCCCGCCGCGGTCGCAATGGACGATGGGGATGTTTCCGGGGTTGAGCACATGCTGCGGCGAACCGGCCTGGCCCAAGGTGTAGACCGGTGCGTGTTCGCAGAGCCAGATCTCGTCAGGCGTATCGGCGCCGCGCAGATTGGTGTACGCCTGCATATCGTGCCAGACCGACAGGTAGTCGGCCGGCCGCGCGAGCCACTTGATCACAGCAGTCCTGCTCTTGCGTCAGAGAACGATGGACACCATCGGATGGCCGTGCAGGGCGCGGTAGAGCGCGTCCAGCTGTTCGCGCGAGGTCGCGCGCACCGTGAAGGTCAGGCCCATGTAGTTGCCGCCCTTGCTGGGCCGCATTTCCACCGTCGCGGCGTCGAACGCAGGGTCGAACTGCAGCACCACTTCGGTCAGCGTCTGCGCGAATTCCGGGTGCTGCTTGCCCATGACCTTGATGGGAAAGTCGCTGGGATATTCGATGAGGGAGTCTTCGGGCGGAATATTTTGCATGATGTGCCTATAAGGTGTTGCCCCCCAGGGCTCGGCCACTGCTCGATCCTGCACCCGAGGGCTGTGCCACGGGGCGGCCAGATCCTATATATATGGGGGCAAGCCGCCAGCCGGCAAGGCCGCCGGGGCGGCCCCGCAGGAGCCGCCCGGTGATGCCGGGCCTAGAGCGCGGCGATGCGGGCATCATAACCCGCGCGCAATTGCGCAAAAACGGGGCCGGGCTTGCCCGAACCCACCGGCTTGCCATCCAGCGACACGATGGCCAGCACTTCCTTGGTGGCCGAGGACAGCATCAGCTCGTCGGCCTGTTCCACCTCTTGCCGCGTGATGGGGCGCGACTCGAAGGGAATGCCGGCCTCGGCGGCCAGCTCGCCCATCAGGCCGTAGCGGATGCCTTCCAGGATCAGGTTGTTCTTGGGCGGCGCCAACAGCTTGCCGCCGGAAACTACCCAGATATTGGTGGACGAGCCTTCGGTCAGGTAGCCGTCGCGGAACTGCACCACTTCGTCGACCTCGGCATCGACCGCCTGCTGCTTGGCCAATACGTTGCCCAGCAGGGACACCGATTTGATCTCGCAATGCAGCCAGCGCTCATCCGGAATGCTGATGGCGCTGAGGCCGCGCTCACGTTGCGCGGCAGGCGGCGGCGACCAGGCCGAGATCATGCCGAAGACGGTCGGGGTGACGGGGGTCGAGGGGAACTGGTGGTCGCGCTTGGCCACGCCGCGCGTCACCTGCAGGTAGACGATGCAGGTTTCCAGGTTGGTGCGCGCCAGCAGCTGCTGGATCAGGTCGATCCAGCCCGCGCGGTCGAAGGGCTGGGCAATCCGCAAGGCAGCCAGGCTGCGGTCCAGGCGGTTGAGGTGTTCGGCCATGCGGAACGCATTGCCTTGGTACACGGGGACGACTTCGTAGATGCCGTCGCCGAAAATGAAGCCGCGGTCGAGGACGGAGACCTTGGCCTCGTCCACGCGCAGAAACTCACCGTTGAGATACACCTGGCTTTCGCCCGGCACGCCCGGAATCATGAGGCACTCCTGAGTATGAAATGGAGAGGGACGAACCGTCAGGTCCGTCCCGTGAATAGAGCACGGGCGTTTCATGCGAAACGCCCGTTGCTAGCTTACACCCCCCGCGCCTGCGGCGCGGCAGGATTACTCGAACCAGCGCTTGACGGTATCGACCATGCGGCCGAAGAAGCCGGCGCGCTCGACCGCGTCCTGCACCACCAGCGGTTCGGTGCGCAGCACCTTGCCGTCCAGCGTGAATTGCAGGGTGCCGACCTGCTGGCCCTTGGCCAGCGGCGCGATCAGCGGATCCGTGCGCTGCGCCACCGGCTTCAAGTCGCCAGCCTTGCCGCGCGGCACCGCGATCGACACGGGGTTGGGCGGGCCGAGCTTGACGTTTTCAGCCGTGCCTTCCCAGACGCGCGCATCGATGCCGGGCTGGCTCTTGTCGAACAGCTTCACGGTGTCGAAGTTCTGGAAGCTCCAGTTCAGCAGCTTCAGGCTTTCCTCGGCGCGCGTGGCTTCACTGTCCGTGCCCACCACGACCACCAGGATGCGGCGGTCGCCGCGCACCGCGGTCGACACCAGGCAGTAGCCGGCCGAATCGGTGTGGCCGGTCTTCATGCCATCCACCGAAGGGTCGGCCCACAGCAGGCGGTTGCGGTTGGGTTGGGTGATCTTGTTGTAGGTGTAGCTCTTCTGCTTGTAGTAGTGGAAGTGGTCCGGGTGATCGGTGATCAGGTGCGAGGACAGGATGGCCAGGTCGCGCGTGGACGTCATGTGCTGCGGATCGGGCAGGCCCGTCGCGTTCATGAAGTGGGTGTTGCGCATGCCCAGGCGTTCGGCTTCCTGGTTCATCAGCGAAGCGAACGAGGCCTCGCTGCCGCCCACGGCCTCGGCCAGGGCCACGGAGGCGTCGTTGCCGGACTGCACAATCATGCCTTGGTTCAGCTCGTCGACAGTGACCGGCTTGCGCGGTTCGATGAACATGCGCGAACCGCCCGTGCGCCAGGCGCGCTCGGACACCGGCACGGTCTGCTCCAGCGTCAAGCGCTTTTCGTCCAGCGCATTGAACACGACGTAGGCCGTCATGATCTTGGTCAGCGAGGCCGGCTCGACCTTCATGTCCGGGTTGGAGGCGGCCAGGGTCTGGCCGCTGTTCACGTCCATCACGATCCAGGCCTTGGCCGCGATGGTGGGGGCCGGCACGGCCGAGACGTCGCCCACCGGCACCACCGCCGATGCATTCGGCGCCGGGGCCGCGGCGCCGGCGGCTGCGGCGGGCGCCGCGGCCGGAGCCTGCTGCGCCCAGACCGGCATCGAAGCTGCCAGCATGGCTGACAGCACCGCGCCTGACAGCAGGCGACGGGTGAAGACAACGGGGGAGTGAGCGGAGTAAGGCAAATTCTTCATCGGCAACGTGGGTCCAGGAATGACGCCCGCCGGCGCGGGGCAAGTGGCTGACAATTATAGGCAGTCGATCAGACCCGTCCGGCCCGCCCGGGGTTCCCGCGCATTTAAAACATGCAACTTGATGCAACCTGGCGGCCTCGGGACGCGGCAACGGATCAATCGGGACTGCCGCCGTGATGGCGACGGTACACGGCCGGAGAAACGCCCACGTGCTTGACGAAGGCGCGGCGCAAGGTGTCAACGTTGGCAAAGCCGCATTGCGCGGCCACCTGCTTGGGCGTGGCCGAGCCCGCCTCCAGCAGCGCGCGGGCTGCGGCGATGCGCGTCATCTCCACCCACGCGGCCGGCGTGACGCCGACCTCGGCGTGAAACAGCCGCGTGAAGTGCCGGGGGCTCAGGCCCGCATGTTCGGCCAGCGCTTCCACCGACAGCGGCAGCCCAGGGTTGCCGGCGACCCAGCGCTGGACCTCCTGCAGCGCCGAGCGCCCTACCGGGCCGGCCTGTCCCTTGCGGCTGAATTGCAGTTGTCCGCCTGGCCGCTTGAAGAACATCACCAACTGGGCCGCCACACTGGCGGCCAGTTCCCGGCCGAGGTCCTCCTCGACCAGCGACAACGCCAGATCCAGGCCAGCCGTCACGCCGGCGGACGTGCGCACCTTGCCGTCGCGCACATGCAGGGCGTCCTCTTCGACGGTCACCTTGGGATAGGCCAGGCGCAGCTGCGCCGCCGCATTCCAATGGGTCGTCACCCGTCGTCCATCCAACAGGCCTGCCGCGGCGAGCATGAAGGCGCCAGTGCAGACGGAGCCATAGCGCCGGGCGCCCCTGGCCGTCGCGCGCAGCCATTGCAAGGCGGAGCTGCTGAGCATGGCGCTGGCGGCCTGCGGCGTGCCGGCAACAAGCAGGGTATCCAGGCGCGGCACAGGGCCGTCAAGCGTCAGGTCGGGCAGCAGGCGCGCGCCCGATGAACTGCGGATCGGACCCGCCTCGTAGCCCACCACGCGCAGCGCGTACTGCTCGCGCCCGAGTTCGGCATTGGCCTGGGCGAACACGTCCAGCGGCCCGGAGACATCGAGCATCTGGACGCCAGGCAGCGCAAGAATGGCTATGGTCTTGGTCATGGAATCGCGCCTTGCCGACTGGTGTCGGGAAATCGCATGTTTTGGCGGAATCTGGCGTATTACGACGATTGAAGCCATTCTAGTGCGGCGAGAGAATTTATCGAACCCCTTCCCCACCACCTGCAAGGACTCCCTCCATGAACCCTGCCATCGACGGCATTCAGATCCCCGACAGCAAGCTCGCCCGTGAAATCACGGAGCTGGTACGCGACACCGCCACGCCGCTGCTCTTCCACCATTCCAGCCGGGTCTACTACTTCGGCGCGCTCGCCGGCAAGCGGCGCGGATTGAAGTTCGACCCGGAATTGCTTTATTGCGGCTGCATGTTCCACGACATGGGCCTGACGCATCAGCACAGCAGCGACTGCTGCCGCTTCGAGGTCGATGGTGCCAACGCGGCGCGCGACTTCCTGAATAGCCGCGGCATTTCGCAGCAGGACATCGATCTGGTGTGGACCGCCATTGCGCTGCACACCACGCCCGGCATTCCCGAATTCATGCACCCAGTCGTCGCGCTGGTGACGGCGGGCGTGGAAATGGACGTGCTCGGCCTGACTTATGGCGAATACGGCGACGCCCAGCGCGAAGCCGTGGTGGCGGCGCATCCGCGCAGTCCGCGCTTCAAGGAAGAGATCATCCAGGCCTTCTACGAGGGCATCAAGCACAAGCCGCAGACGACGTTCGGCAACGTCAAAGCCGATGTGATCGCCGACAAGGAGCCGGCCTTCAAGCCTGGTAACTTCTGCAGCGTGATCCGCGGCTCGCGCTGGCCAGGCTGAAGGCGTTGGCGCCGCAACAGCGGCGCCCCCGTCTTAGTCCAGCGCGACCTTCAACCGCGCCTGCACCAGCTGGCGCAGCACCAGCAGCTTGCCGTGGAAGAAGTGCGATGCGCCCGGCACCACCACCACCGGAATCGAACGCGGACGCGCCCAGTCCATGGCCTCGGACAGCGGCACGACCTCGTCTTCCTCGCCGTGCACCATCAGCGTGTCGTCCGGCACCTGCACTTCATGCGACTGGAAGCGGTTCACGGCCGGCCCCATCAGCATCAGGGCCGACGGCAGCACGGCGTCGCCCTGCTCCGCCAGCGCGGCATAGGCCTGCGCCGCGACGGCGGTGCCGAACGAGAAGCCGGCCAGCACCCACGGCGCCTGGGCCAGTTCAGGATGCAGTTCACGCATCTGCGCCACGACCGCCAGCATGTCCTGGGTTTCGCCCACGGATTTGTCGAACGTGCCTTCGGACTGGCCGACCCCGCGGAAATTGGGCCGCACCGCCACCAAACCATGTTGCACGCAGGCGCGCGACAAGGTCGTGACTACCTTGTTCTCGCGCGCGCCGCCCTGTAGCGGATGCGGATGCAGGACCAGCGCCCAGCCTCGCGGCGTGCCCGCAGGCCAGTCCACGGCGCAGTCGATGCGGCCGGCGGCTCCGGTGAATGCGTGGGTTTCAGTGCGTGCGGACATGGCGTAACTCAGGATGCGGAAAAAAAAGCGATGTTAACCGCCCGGCCTGGGCGCGGGCTTCAGCGTCGTGGCCAGCCACTGCGCCAATTGGTCGGCGGCATCGTCCGTCGCCTGGCGCAACGCCGTGACCCCGCCTTGCGCGTCCTGCGTGGGCGCCGGCGCGCGTGCCTCGATGCGCGTCTGGCCCAGCACGCTGCGGCCGCTGAGCAACACCGCCTGCAGCAGCACGCGGCCTTCGCTGGACTGGCCGTCGGCCGCGAATACCTGTTCGAACTGGGACAGCGACACCTGCAGCTGCGGCGTCTGCAGGGTGACACGCTCATCCAGCACCGGCCCCTGGCGCGACAGGCGCTCGGTAAGGCGCTGCCGCACCAGATCCGCCGGCGGCGAGGCCCAACGGTAGCTGGCATAGGCCTTGGGCGCGGCGCTGTCGCCCACGCGCCAGATCACGCCGGTATCGGACAGGCTGGGCACGGCCTGGAAGACCAGCGCGATCGTCTCGCGCGCGGGCAAGGCCGGCGCCGGCCGGGAGTCCAGGCCCAGGTCGAACACCGAGGGCGGCGCGGCCACGCGGCCGATGCCGCAACCGGCCAGGGCCAGCGTCAGGATAAGAACGGCGCTACGCATCTTCATCATTTGGACGATCTCCCGAAGCCTGCAAAGCCGGCCTCGCCGGGCCCGGGCTCGCGGGGCGCCGGGCCGAACAGGAATGATTGCGGCGTGTTGTCCACACGGCGCAGGGTAACGGTGGCGCCGCGCGCGGCCGCGCTGACATTGGCGGCCATGCCGGTGATCGCCGGCAGGGTCTCGCCATCCAGCCGCGCGGCGGCCAGGGCAATGTCGTTGAGGCTGCTGGTGGCGGCGGACAGGGGGCCGCCAGGCGCATTCAGGCGCGCCAGCGACTGGCGGGCCTGCGCGGCCAGGTCGCCAACTTCGCGCGCGGCACGGTCGGCCTGGCGCGAGGTCTTGTCCAAGGAATCCATCAGGGGGCCGAGCTTGGCCAGCGTGGGCCCCAGATCCTGGCTGGCAGCCCTGAGCGATTGGGTGATGTCGGTGGCATTCTGCAGGCTGGCGGTGAGCGCCTGCACATTCTGCTCGCTCAGCACGCGCCGCAGTTGTTCGGTGACTTCTTCCACGTTCGAGATCAGCTTGCCGCCGCGCTGCTCGATGCGATCGAGAAAACCGGGGCGCAGCGGAATGGCGGCCGGATGCGCGGCCGACGACGCCAGCCGCTTCATCGACGTGCCGTCGTCGCGCAACTCCACGTTGGACATGCCGGTCACGCCCTGCACGCCCAGCTCGGCCCAGGTGGATTCGGTGATTGGCGTGTTCGGCGCCACGCCGATGCGGATGCGCACCTGCCCGGGCTTGTCCGGGTTCAAAGCCAGCGACTGCACCTTGCCCACCGGCACTCCCTGGTAGCGCACCGTGGACTGCGGGTTCAGGCCGCTGACGGCGGTGGCGGAGATGATTTCGTATGGCTGCAACTGCGTCCGGTCGCGGCCGATCCAGATGGCCACCAAGGCGGCTGCGGCCAGCAGGACCAGCGTGAAGACGCCGGCCATGAGCGCATGACTACGGTTTTCCATGATGCAATCCCTTCGGCGCCAGATCCCCCAGCGCGCGCAAACCGCGCTCGCCCAGGAAGAACGTGTGAATGAACGGGTGATCGACCTTCAATACTTCCGGCACCGTGTCGCACACGATCACCCGTTTGTCCGCCAGCACGGCGACGCGCGTGGCCAACGCCAGCAGCGTGTCCAAGTCGTGCGTCACCATGACGACGGTAAATCCCAATTGCCGGTGCAGGCTGCGCACCAGGTCCACGAATTCGTCCGAACGCAGCGGGTCCAGGCCGGCGGTGGGCTCGTCCAGGAACAGCAGTTCCGGATCCAGCGACAGCGCGCGCGCCAGCGCCACGCGCTTGACCATGCCGCCGGACAGGTCCGAAGGCCGCTTGTCGGCGTCGCGCGCCGACAGGCCCACCATCGCCAGCCGGCACATGACGACGTCGCGCACCAGATCTTCCGGCACCGTGCGCAGTTCGCGCAGCGGCAAGGCCACATTGTCGAACACCGACAGCGCGGAAAACAACGCCCCCGCCTGGAACAGCATGCCCCAGCGGTAGGACAGCCGCCGGCGTTCGCCCGCCGTCAGCTCGAACAGCGCATGTCCCAGCACCCGCACCGAGCCCGCGGCCGGCCGGTCCAGTCCGATGATCTGCCTCAGCAGCACCGTCTTGCCGGTGCCCGAGCCGCCCACCAGCACCAGGATTTCGCCCGGAAAGACGGTCAGGTCCAGATTGTCGTGCACCACGTGGTCGCCGAACGCCGTGCGCAGTCCGCGCACGGTGATGACGGGTTCTATCGTGACGCCATCCTCGGCGAACAGCTTGTGCTGGGCGGCGCTGTTCATCAGATGCCCACCGAACTGAAGATGACGGCGTAAAACGCGTCCAGCAGAATCACACCCGTGATGGAGGTAACTACCGATGTAGTGGTGCCGCGTCCCAGGCTTTCCGTGTTGGGCTGGATGCGCAGACCGAAATGGCAGGCGATCAGCGCGATCAGCATGCCAAAGGTCACACCCTTCAGAATGCCGATCCAGTAGTTAGTCAGTGAAATCGCATCCGGCAGCGACTGCAGGAACCATTGCGCCGACACCCCCAACTGCATCTGCGCGGCGAGCATGCCGCCCAGGATCGCCATGGCGTCCGTCCACAGCACCAGCAGCGGCATGGTCACGGCCAGCGCCACCACCCGCGGCAGGATCAGGCGCTGTCCGTGCGATATGCCCATGACGAGCATCGCATCCAATTCCTGCGTCACCCGCATCACGCCGATCTGCGCCGTGATCGCGGAACCCGATCGGCCGGCGACCAGGATGGCGGCCAGCACCGGACCCAGTTCGCGCACGATGGACACGCCCAACAGGCGGACGATGAAGCGGTCCGCGCCTATCATCTGCAGCTGCTGCGCCGACAGATAGGAGAGCACCACCCCGATCAGGAAGCCGACCAGCGCGGTAATGCCCAGCGCCTGCGCGCCGGTGCGGTACACCTGCGCCGAAATCTCGCGCCAGGGCCCCAGCCGCGGGCGGCGCAGCATGCCGCCGAAATCCAGCACCAGTTGACCCAGCATGACGAGCAAGGCGCGGCCATTGTCGATGGCCTGGAAGATCGCCTCGCCCACGGCGCGCGGCCAGCTCCAGGGATCCCGTTTGGACGCTGCGGCCGGCGTCTCGCCCTTATTCATGGCCAGGGCGTTGAAAACATCCTGCTGGCCAGCCGACCAGCGCACGCGCTCGGGCAGCTTGTGGCCCCAGGCCTCCCAGATCAGCAGCGCGCCAATGGTGTCCAGCCGGCCGATGCCGTGCAGGTCCCAGCGCGCGCCGCCATCGGTGGCGCAGGCCAGCGCCGCGCGGCGGCGCTGCACCTCGCCGGGCTCCGCCAGCGCCAGCACGCTCCAGTCGCCGGCCACATGGCACACGCCTCCTTCGAAGCGGAAAGGTGCGGCAGCGGCAGGTGCGGACGTAGCGGAATGCGGCATGAAGACAGAATACCGGTGCAAAATGTATCGCCAATCATAAACGCTGGCGCAGGCAGACCGCGAGCGCGGGCCGCGTGCCCTACAATCGCCGCCATATGCCCGCTCAAGCCAGCCCCATCGACCTGCCAGCGCCGGAAACCCTGGTCCGCACGCTCAGCACGCGCCTGCCCGCCTTCCAGGACATCGCCTGGACCGGCAGCACCGGATCGACCAATGCCGACCTTCTGGCGCGCGCACGCGCCGGCGCCGGCGGCAAGCCCTGGCTGCTGGGCACGCACCTGCAGGAAACCGGCCGCGGCCGCGCCGGCCGTCCCTGGCAAAACCGCACGGGCTCCACCCTGATGTTCTCCTGTGCCTTCGACGTGCATCTGCCGCCCGCGCAACTGCCCGCGCTGTCGCCGCTGGCGGGCATCGCCGCCTGCGAGGCCCTGCGCGCCGTCGCCGGCCCGCATGCCACCGGGCTGTGCATGAAGTGGCCCAACGACGTGCAATGGCACGACGCCAAGTTGGCGGGCGTGCTGGTGGAGACCACCCGCAATCCCGGCGGCAGCGAGGCCGGCCATACGGTCGTCATCGGCATGGGCGTGAACCTGATCGACGCCGCCCGGCTGTCGCTCGCGCTGGAGCGCGAGGTCGCCGACTGGAGCCAGGTGCAGGCGGGCGCGGTCCGCCAGGCAAGCGCCGCCGACCTGGTCTGCGCCAGCGCCACGGCTTGGCTCGAAACGGTCCAAACCCTGGAGCGCGAGGGTTTTGGCGCCTTCAGGCGGCGTTTCGACCAGGTGGACGCTTTGGCCGGCCGCAAGGTCAACGTGCTGGACAAGGGCGCTATCCTTCTAAGCGGCACCGCCAGCGGCGTGGACGAGCAGGGCCGCCTGCTGGTGCAAACGCCCGAAGGCATCCAGCCGATCCTGGTCGGTGAAATCTCGATTCGACGCCAAGCATGATTATTCTCATCGACTCCGGCAACAGCCGTCTCAAGGTGGGTTGGCTGGACGCCGGCAACCCCGACACGCCGCGCGAGCCAGCGGCGGTCGCCTTCGACGGTCTGGACCTGGACGCCCTGGACCGCTGGCTGTCCACCTTGCCGCGCCGCCCCTTGCGCGCGCTTGGCGTCAATGTGGCCGGCGAGGCCCGCGGCGCAGCTATCGCCGCCATCCTGCAAAAACACGGCTGCGCGGTGACCTGGTCGCCATCACAGGCGGCCACGCTGGGGCTGGTCAACAGCTACAAGACGCCCACGCAGCTGGGCGCCGACCGCTGGGCCTCGCTGCTGGGCGTGCTGTCGCGCCTGCCTGACGCGCACCCGCCCTTCGTGCTGGCCAGCTTCGGCACCGCCACCACCATCGACACCGTCGGACCCGACAACATCTTCGCCGGCGGGCTGATCCTGCCCGGCCCGGCCATGATGCGCAGCGCCCTGGCCCATGGCACCGCCAATCTCCCCATCGCCAACGGTCAGGTCGTGGCCTATCCCACGGACACGCACGAGGCCATCGCCTCGGGTATCGCCGCCGCGCAGGCTGGCGCGGTCGTGCGCCAATGGCTGGCCGGACGCCAGCGCTACGGCCAAACGCCACAAATCTACGCGGCGGGCGGCGGCTGGCCCGAAGTGCACCAGGAAATCGAACGTTTGCTGGCGGACGCGGGCGGCGCCTTCGGCGCCGCGCCCGTGCCCATCTATCTGGATCACCCCGTCCTGGACGGCCTGGCCGCGGTCGCGCGCGCCACCCTGGACGCCGACGCCTGAACGGAGTCCCCGGCCATGCGCGTGCTCTTCATCCTCATCCTGCTTGCAAATCTGGGGGTCTATGCGCTGGGCCAAGGCTGGCTGGGCGTGCGCCCCGAGGACGAAGGCCGCGACCCGCGCCGCTTCAACCAGCAACTGAATCCTGACGCCGTGACCCTGGTCCCCAAGACGGCGCCGCCCCGCGCCCCCTGAAGTCCCGGCCGACGCACACGCCGGCCGCGATGGGCGCTAGCCCGCCCTTCCCGCCTCCAGCCACGGCGCCAGCGCGTCCAGCGTACGCTCCGTGGCGCCCGAATGCATGCGGAACCATGCCAGCGCCGCCTCTGCCGCACGCTGACGGCGCGACTCGTCCGCCAGCAACGCCATCGCCGCATCCACCGCCTCGGCGGCATCGGCCGCGCGCAACGCGGCGCCCGCCGCGATGGCGTCTTCCGCCGCCTGCTTGAAGTTGAAGGTGTGCGGGCCGACGATGACTGGCACGCCCGCCGCGCAGGCCTCGATCAGGTTCTGCCCGCCCAGCGGCGCGAAGCTGCCCGCCACGATCGCGGCGTCCGAAGCGGCGTAGTAGAACGCCATCTCGCCCAGCGTGTCGCCCAGCAGTACCGCCGTGTCCGGTCCCGGCGCCTCGCCCACGGACCGCCGGACGTACGGCAGCCCGGCCGCCGACAGCAGGCGCGCGGCCTCGTCAAAGCGCTGTGGATGGCGCGGAATCAACAGGAACAAGGGCGCGCCCGGCCGGGCGGCATGGCGCTTGATGGCCTCGATGAAACCGCTGTCCTCGCCCTCGCGCGTGCTGGCCACCGCCACCACGCGCCGGCCCAGCCGTTCGCGCCAGGCCTGTCCCGCGGCAACTCGCGCCGCCGGCAGGACCAGGTCGAATTTCAGATTGCCCGTCACGACCGGCCGCGGCGCCCCCGCTTGGACGAGCCTGTCGGCGTCCTCGGCGGTCTGCGCCAGCACCGAATCCAGTCCGCCCAAGGCTTCGCGCATCACGCCGCCCATCCTGCCGGCCTGCCGCAGCGACGACGCCGAAAACCGGGCGCTGACCAGCGCCATCGGCACTCCCGCACCGCGCGCGGCGGCCAGCAGATTCGGCCAGATTTCACGTTCGATGAGCAGGCCGCAGCGCGGCCGCCAGGCCGCCATGAAACGGCGGGTCGCGCCAGGAAAATCGTAGGGCAGCCATGCCTGGCGCAACTGCCCGCGGGCGATCGCGTCGGCGTACTGGCGCGCGCCTTCGGCCCGGCCGGTCGCCGTCATGTGCGTCAGCAGCACCGGCAGGCCCCGGTCGAGCAAAGCCTGCAGCAAGGGCTGCGCAGCGCGCGTCTCGCCCAAACTAACTGCATGCACCCAGACGGGACGCCTCCAGGACTCAGCAGACGTAGTGGTCGCCGTGCCGTGACCGAAGCGTTCGGCAGAGAAGATTTCCCATTGGCCGCCCGCGCGCCGGGCGCGGTGGCCCATCCAGAGCCAGACCAGCGGTGACAAAGCCCTGAGCGCCAGCGAGTAGACGCCACGGTTCATGTCATTGAGCGGCCAACGCCTGCTCCACCGCCGCCATCACGGCCTCGCGCGAAGGCGAAGCCCCGCGGTCGCCCAGGCTGGCGGTGTAGCTGGAGCCGACCAGCGGCGTGCGCACTGGCGTCGAGGCACGGTAAATGCCGATGGTGGGACGGCCCAGCGCGGCCGACAGATGGGTCAGACCGCTGTCCAACCCCACCATCATGCGGGACCCGGCCAACAGGCGCGCCACCGCGCTCAGATCCATGCGCGGCATCACCTCGGCGCCGTCCATGCCTGCAATCAGCAGACGGGCGCGCTCGGCCTCCTGCTCATTCCCCGCCAGCAATTTCAAGGTGCAGCCGGCCTCGCGCAGGCGGCGGAAAACGACGCGCCAGTCTTCTTCCGGCCAGAGCTTGTCGTCGCGGCTGGCCGACGGCATGATCACCGCGTAGCCGCGGTCCGTATCCAGATGGTGCAAACGTGGCAGTTCGCCGACGTTCATGCCCTCGCTGCCGACTTCCAGCACGGGGTCCGCCGCAGCCTGTGTCGCTTGGCGCGCGAAAGCCTGCAGCCCGAAATCGGGCGCGCCGGCGTACTGGTAACCGAACGTCAAGGCGGCAAGCTTGCGCTGGCGGATCACCGCCGGCTGCCAGAACTCGACCCGATGCCGCACGTTGTAGAACAGCGACGCCAGCGCCTCGCGCGCCGAACGCCAGTCCAACCCATGCCGCACGCCACGGGTCTGGCGCACCAGCCAGGCGGATTTCAGCAAGGCCTGCATGTCGAGCACGATGTCGTACTGCTTGGACCGCAGGCGTTCTTTCAGCGCGCTGCGCTCGGCCCGTACCTGCGCCGACCACCAAGCCTTGCGCCAGCGCCGATGGGCCACCTTGATGACTTCATTGACTGCGGGATGCCATGCCGGGATGTCCGCAAAAGCTTCTTCTGCAATCCAGTCGATCTCCGCGTCCGGCACATGCCGGGCGATATCGGATATGGCGGGCAGCATATGCACCAGATCGCCTAGCGAAGAAGTGCGAACAATGAGGATGCGTGTTGGCATTGACAAAAGCACAAAAGACCGCGTGACGCGGAGTCGGAATCATCCGCCGATGCAGGGCGGCATCCGCAGCAAAGAATTTCGGCAATTTACAACAAACTGCACGAGTCATGCGGCCGCGTTTTATCAGGCCAACAGCCGTCATCCAGGCAGGAACGCCTTGAAAAACCTTTCAAATATCTATTCCTATGCCGACTCAGACAACTTCGAACGGCAAGGATCTAGGCATGAATTGCAGCGTCTTGCGGATAGAAGCGTCGTCGACCTGCAAGGTGCCCGTAAGCTGCTCATATGCGCCACGCTGGCCCGCAGCCTGCGCCAACATACGCAGCATGAAAGACGGGAAAGGAATCAAACGCGCTGGCCGACCGACATCCTTGGCCACACCCCGCAAAATATCCGGTGTCGAATAGTCCTGCAGGTCCCGCACATGGAATACATGACCAGGCGCATCAGGATGCTGCAAGCATGCCAATAGCGCGGCCGACAGGTTATCCACATGCACCAAGCTGCGTTGATTGCGCACGTTGCGCAATGGCAGCGGCACGCCGGCCCGAACCCAACGGGCCATCCGCGCCATATTGCCCGGCGCGCCCTTGCCATAAACCAGCGGAGGCCGGACGATCACCAGCTCGGCGTCATGGCGCTGCGCCAACTCGGCCAGCTTCTGCTCCGCCTTCAATTTGGACTTGCCGTAAGGCGTAGTCGGTCGGCATTCCGTCTGCTCGGTCAACGGAGCCCCCGTCTCGCTGGACGTTCCCACGGCGCCGATGGAACTGACGAACACGAAGCGCTTCACTCCGGAACGAAAGGCGGTGTCGGCCAGTCTGCAAGTCCATTCCACGTTCACCTGCTCAAACAGAAGTTCGTGGTCGGCAGGCGGGGCGCCCAGCACGTGGGCTCGCCCCGCAAGATGGCAGACAGCCTCCATCCCCGACATGGCCTCCAGCAGCGCCGCTTCATCCTCCATATCCGGGATATTGCGCACTTCGACCCGCTCGTCGTCCAGAGGGCGGCGTGTCAACAAACGCAACGAGTGCCCTTGCGCCAACAGATCCCGCACCACCCGTTGCCCGACAAATCCCGTGCCGCCGGTGACTAATATTTTGCTCATCATATTTTCGTAAGTTGTTGTTCAAAAAAGGGCACGCCTCGCGCATTGCCAAAAGGACATTCGAACTCGCCACCCGTCTCGCCGGATCTCCGCCTGCCAGCAAGCCAAGGAACGAGTAATGCGCCCCCATTTAGTTTGCGCATCCTACTCCCATTGAGCGCCGCATATTGCGGCACCTTGGATGCCCACGTCGCGCGAACCCTTCTCGGCGCCCACGCCCGCCTGCGGCGCGGGCGCAGTTACTCTACCCCGACGACGTGTTGATACAATCACGCACCCCCAAACTCTCTTTATCAGTCGGTGTGACTTTGCGTACCTCAATCGGTGCAGTTCGGCAAGCCCTCGTTGACCTCCCGAGATCAGCCAAAAGAGCCCTTGCCATTTCGCTGGACGCGCTGATTCTGTTTGGCGCATTCCAGCTGGCATTATGGCTTCGTTTCGAGCTGTTTTTTACGACACCAGACTATCTTTTGCTGTCATTTGCGGCGTGCGCCAGCGGCATCTTCGCGCTCGTCGTATTCGGCACGTATCAATATGTGCTGCGGTACATGACGGACCGCGTAGCCCTGGTCATTGTAGGGGGCGTTCTGGTTTCGATCATGACGGTCACCGCCTGCAGCCTCTTTCTGCAGATGTCCTCCGGGCTTTCCCGCGGCGTGTTGACCATTTACGGCGTCGTGTCCTTGGTGCTGCTGCTGGGTGTACGGCTGGCGGCCATCAAGATCTTGTTTCCGCGCCACCGGCTTGGTGATATCCCGCGGGACAGCGTCGTGCGCGTGCTTATCTATGGCGCAGGCCCGGCTGGCAGCCAATTGGCTCTCGCCTTGCGCAACAGTTCGCACTACCGCCCGATCGCGCTGGTCGACGACGACCGGGATAAAACCGGTCTGATGGCCGCTGGCCTGCGCACCTACCCGACGAGCGAGGTAGGCGAACTCGTGGAAAGCCACAATATCGGTCAGATCTTGATTGCCAAGCCTACGGCTTCGCGCGAACAAATCAACAACATGGTGGAGATCGGTTCGCAGCACAGCATCCGGGTCCGGATTGTGCCGAATCTGCACGAAATGGTCGATCAGGCCGGCGGCCTGAAGGCTCGCGACCTTCAGATCGAGGACCTGCTGGGCCGCGATGCCGTGGCGCCGCTGCCCGCACTGCTCGGCCGATATGTAACTGGGCATGTGGTCATGGTGTCCGGCGCAGGCGGTTCCATAGGCTCCGAATTGTGCCGCCAGATCCTGGCGCTGCAGCCCCGCCGCCTGGTCTTGCTGGAAATCTCTGAACCCGCCCTGTACACCATCGGCCAGGACCTCGCCGGGATCAACGCGCAGAATGTGGAGATCGTGCTGCTGCTGGGTTCCACGGGCGATCAGCGGAATTGCGCAGAACATATGCGCAAGTATGGCGTCGAGACCATCTATCACGCAGCAGCCTATAAGCATGTCCCGTTGGTCGAACACAACATCCGCGAGGGCATACGCACCAATGCCTTCGGAACGCTGTCCTTCGCCCGTGCCGCCATCGAATCCGGCGTCAAGGATTTCGTGCTGATTTCCACAGATAAGGCTGTCCGGCCCACCAATGTCATGGGCGCAACCAAGCGCCTGGCCGAATTGGTGCTGCAGGCGCTGGCGGACATCCAGACCGGCACCCGTTTCTCGATGGTGCGGTTCGGCAATGTGCTGGGTAGCTCGGGCAGCGTCGTCCCCTTGTTCAATCGGCAGATCCAGCACGGCGGGCCGGTGACCTTGACACATTCGGACATTACCCGCTACTTCATGACCATCCCGGAAGCAGCACAATTGGTGCTGCAGGCAGGAGCCATGGGCGCCTCGGGCTCGGTCTTCGTCCTGGACATGGGAGAACCGGTCCGGATATACGACCTGGCCAAACGCATGATTCAACTGCATGGTCTGACCGTGCGCACCCCGGAATTCCCAGACGGCGACATCGAAATCCGGATCACGGGCCTACGCCCCGGAGAGAAACTCTACGAAGAACTCCTGATCGGTGGAGATGTCTCGCCTACGCAACACCCTCGCATCATGCAGTCGAAGGAACATAGCATTCCTTATGACGAATTGATGAAAGAACTCGAAAGCATGGAACATTCTTTCACGACGGGCGATGAAATGGCCCCAAAGGCGATGCTCAAAAAGCTCGTGATTGAATATACTCCGTCCTGAATTCAATTAAATAAACCCGCTGCCATAATTAGTATATATAAGCCATGAGCAACAAAACTTTCTGCGACAAGACCTTGCTAATAACCGGAGGCACGGGTTCTTTCGGCAATGCCGTTCTGAAGCAATTCATTAATTCCGATATCGGCGAAATCCGCATTTTCAGCCGTGATGAAAAAAAACAGGACGATATGCGGAAGCGCTTCAACAATCCGAAGTTGAAGTTCTATATCGGCGACGTGCGCGACTACACAAGCATCCTGAACGCTACTCGCGGCGTCGATTTCATTTTTCATGCGGCGGCGCTCAAGCAAGTCCCTTCGTGTGAATTCCACCCGATGGAGGCTGTGCGGACCAACGTCCTGGGCACCGAGAACGTACTCGAAGCAGCCATTGTCAATAATGTCAGCCGCGTCGTGTGCCTGAGCACCGACAAGGCCGTTTATCCGATCAACGCCATGGGCATCTCCAAGGCAATGATGGAAAAAGTGATGGTTGCCAAGTCGCGCAACCTCGACGGCAAGGGCACCGTGATCTGTGGGACCCGCTATGGCAACGTCATGGCGTCGCGCGGATCGGTCATCCCCCTCTTCTTCGACCAGTTCCGCGCCGGTACGCCGTTCACGATCACCGATCCCGACATGACGCGTTTCATGATGACGCTGGAAGATGCGGTGGATCTGGTGCTGTATGCGTTTGAGCATGGCACGAACGGCGATATCTTTGTGCAGAAGGCCCCCGCCGCCACGATCGAAACCCTGGCCGAAGCCCTGCTCGCCATCCTCAAGAAGCCAGAGCATCCGATCAACGTCATTGGTACGCGGCATGGCGAAAAACTCTATGAAACGCTGTTGAGCCGCGAAGAAATGGCTGCCGCCGAGGACCTGGGCGGGTACTACCGCGTGCCGCCCGATCTGCGCGATCTCAACTACGGCAAGTTCGTCGAACAAGGCGAACCGAAGATTTCGCAATACGAAGACTACAACTCGCACAATACCGAACGCCTGGACGTGGCCGGCATGGTGACCTTGCTGCGCAAGCTCGATTTCATCCAGGCCATCGAGCGCAACGACATCCCCGAAGCCGAGGGCTAAATGAAGCTGCTAATCACCGGCGCCAACGGATTCGTCGGCAAGAACCTACGCGTATTGCTGGGCGAACGCGAGGAATTCGAGGTGCTCGCATTCACGCGCGAGCATACGCTGGCGCAACTGGAAGCCATGGTCCAGGAAGCGGATTATGTCTTTCATCTGGCCGGCTCGAACCGTCCCAAGGATCCTGCCGAGTTCAAGGAAATCAACCTGGGATTGACGCAGTCGCTGATCGATTTCGCCGCCAAGCGCCAGCGCCCCTTGCCGATCGCCTACACCTCCTCGATCCAGGCGGAGCTTGAAAATCCCTACGGCGCCAGCAAGCTGGCGGCCGAAGAAGCGCTGCTGGCCTATGGGCGCCAGACTGGCTCGTCGGTGCGCTTGTTCCGGCTTCCCAATGTGTTCGGCAAATGGTGCCGCCCGAACTACAACTCCGCCGTGGCAACCTTCTGCCATAACATCGCGCACGACCTGCCGATCGCCATCAATGATCCTGCGGCCAAGGTGCGCCTGGTGTACGTGGACGACGTCTGTAAGGCCCTGATCGCCTTGCTCGCCGAAGAGCCCGGTCTTAACGGGTACGTGGAAGTCGAACCGGTCTATTCCACCACCGTCGGCGACATGGCCGACGAGATCCGCGGTTTCAAGGAAAGCCGCCAGACGCTCATCACGCCTCGCGTGGGTACCGGCTTCACGCGTGCCCTGTATTCGACCTACATGAGCTATCTGGAGCCGGCGCAATTCGCGTACACCGTACCCAAGTACGGTGACCAGCGCGGCGTTTTCGTCGAGATGCTGAAGACGCCCGACGCTGGCCAGTTTTCGTTTTTCACCGCACTCCCCGGCATCACACGCGGCGGCCACTATCACCACACCAAGACCGAGAAATTTCTGGTCATCAAGGGCTCGGCTCGTTTCGGTTTCCGCCATATCGTCACCGACGAGACGTTCGAAATCCTCACCAACGGCGACGAGCCCACCATCGTCGAGACCATTCCGGGCTGGGCGCACGACATCACCAATATCGGCGAGGGCGACATGGTCGTCATGCTATGGGCGAACGAGATCTTCGACCGGCAGAATCCCGACACCATCGGCCACAAAGTTTAATTATCCAAGATGACCAAGAAACTCAAAGTCGTTACCGTCCTTGGTACGCGCCCCGAAATCATCCGCTTGTCGCGCGTGATGGCCAAGCTGGACGAATACTGTGATCACATCATCGTCCATACCGGCCAGAACTACGACTACGAACTGAACGAGATCTTCTTCAGTGATCTCGGCGTCCGCCGCCCGGACCATTTCCTCAACGCAGCGGGAGGCACCGCCGCCGAGACGATCGGCAACGTCATCATTGCCGTCGACAAGGTTCTGGCCGAAACGCAGCCCGAAGCCGTCCTGATCTTGGGTGACACCAATAGCTGCTTGGCCGCCATTCCTGCCAAGCGCCGCAAGATTCCCATTTTCCACATGGAAGCCGGAAACCGCTGTTTCGATCAGCGTGTGCCGGAAGAAACAAACCGGCGTATCGTCGACCATACTTCCGACATCAACCTCACCTACAGCAGCATTGCCCGCGAATATCTGCTGGCCGAAGGTTGCCCTCCGGACCGCGTCATCAAGACCGGCAGCCCGATGTTCGAGGTGCTGACGCACTACGCACCGTCGATCGACGCCTCGGACGCTGTCTCGCGGCTGGGTCTGACCGAAGGCGAGTACTTTGTCATCAGCGCTCACCGCGAAGAGAACGTCGATTCCGAGATCAATCTGCGCAAGCTCGCGGACATCTTCAATGGCCTGGCCACGACTTACGGCAAGCCCGTGATCGTTTCCACGCATCCGCGCACGCAAAAGCGTATTGACGCGCAACAGCTGCAGTTTGATCCGCTGGTGCGTCTGCTCAAGCCTCTTGGCTTCCACGATTATGTCAAACTGCAGAAAGACGCCCGCGCGGTGCTTTCCGACAGCGGCACCATCACGGAAGAATCTTCCATTCTCAATTTTCCCGCACTTAATATCCGCGAAGCCCACGAACGCCCTGAAGGCTTCGAGGAAGCTTCCGTCATGATGGTCGGCCTGGAGCTGGACCGTGTGCTGCAAGGACTCTCCATCCTGGAGAAGCAGGGCCGAGGAGCCGAGCGCAGCCTGCGTCAGGTGGCCGACTACAGCATGCCTAACGTGGCGGAAAAAGTGGTGCGGATCATCCATAGCTATACGGACTACGTGAATCGTACCGTGTGGAAAAAATACTGATCGAACCGCTGGCGAGCAAACGGCATCGGGGCAACCTGCCCCCGAATGCCCCGGCACCTGGTTAGTTTGTCCTTCCAAGCACGACGCCACTACCAATCAGTATTTGCCCCAGGATTGTTTCCATGGACGTCGCCACGCCTCCTCAGTCCCCCCGGGCAGTCAAGAACGCATGCGATGTAGCCCTGCTGCTTTGTATCGGCTTGCTGCCGGTCCTGACTGTCAGCACTAGCCGCGGGGGCAGCGTTGCGTTCTACGCGGCCTGCGTCTTCAGCCTGGTCGGCCTGTGCCTGGCGGCGCGCCAATCCAAACCATCTTGCACTCCGTACTGGCATAGCTACTGGCCGCTGGTTGCGTTGCTGGCATTGGTTCCGCTGACGCCGCTCCTCAGTTCTGCCTTGTTGGATGCCAGATTGCATGGGTCGGATCTTGAACGCGGCCTCCGGTTCTGGGCGATAGCATTGATCGTCGCCAGCCTGGCGCAAATCGACCGCGAAAGGCTCAAACTCACTTTGTGGGGCCTCGCGGCAGCCGCCTGGGTCGCCAGCATCACCATCATCCATCTAGCCTGGATCACTGGCGAGCGGCCAGAGCCCGAGGAGTACAACGCTGTCTCCTACGGCAACCTGACCTTGCTTCTGGGCGTGCTCATGCTGTTCGCGCTCGGATTGCGCACAACACGCTGGCCCAGGCTTGAAGCCGCCGCAAAACTTGTCACGGGCGGTGTGGCGATCTATGCCTTCGCGCTGACGTTGACCCGCGGCGGTTGGCTGGCGGTCCCCGTCTTTTCCCTGGTGGCGCTCGCGCTGGCCGGGCAACGACGCTGGGTCTTGAAGGCGGGCATATTCGTCACGGTCATTGCTGGCTGCGCGGCTGTCCTCTACGCCAATCACGATTTGCGCAGCCGCGTAGAACTGGCGGCCAACGAAGTCGTTCAATGCCGCAACGACAAATTGGCTGACACCTCCATATGCACGCGGCTTCAGTTATGGTCCGCGGCCTGGAGAATGTTCCGCGCCGCTCCGCTTACCGGCAATGGCAGCGGCAGCCTGTTCCCTGAAAAATTGCAGGAACAGGCCGCGCACGGCAAGGTTTCGCCGACGGTTGCGGCAAACTTTGGCGAGCCTCACAACGACCTGCTGTATGCCATGGCCAACTACGGCCTGCCAGGGCTTGCAGCGTTGCTTGCCATATATCTTGCGCCTGGCGCCTATTTCCTCAGGCGCATGCGCCAACGCAGCCCGGACGGCAAATCCGCAGCCGCCATGGGGCTCGTCGTCTGCCTGGGGTTTGCAGCATTCGGCCTCACCGAACTGATGTTCCGGGGCATGCGCACCATAGGCCTCTATGCGACATTGACCGCGTTATTCTTGGCCATGTCTGCGCCAAGTGGTTTCTCCGCGCATTCCGCGCACAAATCCATACCCTGAATGCGATAACGGGAAAAAAAAATCGTGTCTGAAAAAAAGCGATTGCTGCACCTGGGTTTCTTTTGCCCCCAGGCGTATTTCGACCTGCACGACAAGGCGGAGAAGAACCATCAGTACGCCGCGCGCAAGCTCGAATCACGGATCGTAGACGGTCTGCGGCAAAACGACGTCGAGGTCGAAACGATCGGCCTGTACCCCGCGCGGATCTTTCCGCGCAACCGTACCGTCTTGCTGAAGGCATTCAAAGGCGTCGACGCCCACGGACAGCAAGCCCAGGCTGTCGGCTACATCAACATGCCCTTTCTCAGCCACATGTCACGCACCATCTCCATCCTGAGGGCTGGCTGGCGGTGCCTGCGCCAAAAGCGTGAGCGTCCCTCGGCCATCCTGGTGTACTCACTGCACACTCCTCTGGTGCTTTCTGCGGCGATCCTCTCCAAGTGGTTCCGGATCCCCTTCTATATCTATGTCCCCGACCTGCCGCAGTACATGAATGTCGGCGTCAAACGCAGCCGCCTATTCAATTTCCTGAAGCGGATCGACACATCGCTGGTGTTGAGCCTGAGCGACCGGGCGACGGGCATCATAGGAATCACCTCCGAACTGGTCCAATCGCGCCCCTCCTGGAGCGGCAAACGAACGGCAGTCCTGGAGGGCGTGGCGGAAGCCAGCGATGCGCCTGATGAAGCACAGAACCAGCAAGATGCCGAGATTCTGAACAAATACGGGCTGACCAAGGGCTTTGTCTTCTACGCTGGCGGCCTGGCTGAGCCCTATGGCGTAGGCATTCTCATCGAGGCCGTCAAGCAACTGGGCGGCGAGGTCCATCTGGTCCTATGCGGGGCGGGCTCCATGAACGCAGCCGTCCGCCGGGCCGCGAGCGAACACCCCCACATACACTACCTGGGCAGCATTCCGCCCGAAGACGTCAAGGCGCTGTCGCGCAACGCCAGCTTTCTGGTCAATGCGCGCATCCCGGGCGACGCCTATCTGCAATATTCCTTTCCATCCAAGCTGCTGGAATACATGGCCACGGGCGTTCCCGTGGTCTCTTCCCGCCTGCCTGGCATCCCACAGGAGTACTATGCACACCTGCTCGTTCTGGATGACGTCACCGCGGAAGGCTTGGCCGAATGCCTGCGAAGCAACGCAGGCGTGAATTACAGTGCCGCCCAGCTGTCCGCGCAGGGCGCAGCCGCCTTCTGTCGGCAGCACAAGACCGCCCTGCAACAAGGAAAAAAACTGGTCCGAACTATTTTTCAGGATTCGGAGCAGCAGGAGCGCCCGTGAGATGCGGGAGCCGCGACAACCATCGACCCTTCTTTTTTACTGAATAGTTTTGGCATGATACGGGGCCTCTTCCTATACCTCGCAGTGAAAGTTTTCCCGGCTCTGTCCATGATCGTGTACATGGTCGCCATGTACATGAACTTTCCGCCCAACGATTATGTAACCTATTCCGCCGCTATTGCCGCGGGCGTGATCGGCGCGCAGATAGCTTCAAGCTGGATTGCCAGCGCGATCATCTTTTACTTCCCCTTGCGCAAAGGGAAAGCGGCATTCGTCACACAGGTGTTGCGGATAGCCATTGTTTCGGCCTCGCTGACGGCCCTGATCACCTCAGGCATCTTTCTATCGCTGTTTCATGATCGGGCCCTAAGCGCGAGCGTCTTGTTCCTGACTGCTGCGCAAGGGCTCTTCTACGTAGCCGTCGCCCTATTCCAACCCGAGCGACGGATGCGCAGTCAGGTCATCAGCGCGATCACCCTCAGCATTACCCAATTACTGTTCGCCGCCTACGCGATTCTGTCCAACACCCATTCGCTCGCGGTGTCCGTCGCAGGTTATGGCGCGGGGTTCCTGGCCGGCCTCATTACCCTGCTTCTGTATATTCACTGGACCTGGTTTACCAGCGTATTGCGCAAGCGCCAGCGCCGCCTGGCGGCGAAGGAACCTGCGCTTGAGAATTCCAAGCTGCTGGCCTATGGCGGCCCCATGTTCATCTGGTTTTCGCTGATGCTGGTCAATAGCTACACCGACCGCTTCTTTCTTGGCCGCGTGGAAGGGCCGGGCGTGGCGGGCTATGCGTTCACGAAAGACCTCTTGATCGGCATTTCAGGATTCATTTCCATGCCGATCATGCTGATCGCCCATTCCATGATTTTCCGGCTGTTCCGTGAAAAAAAGGAAGAGGAGCTTTCCCAGCTGATCAGGTTCTCGACCACGCTTCTGGTCGTGCTGTTTCTGTTCGCTATATTCGTCTATGCGTCATTCGCAAAAATACAATTGACGCACTTTTCGCCTGACCTGCAGCACGTATCATTTTTCCGGGCGGTTCTCATCGGAATCGGTATTATGTTAAGCACCCTGGCGCTCTATTCGCAGAAGAAATTCGAGGTACTCGGACACCTGAAGCAATTGGTCGTGTTGGCCGCCATCAGCAATAGCGTCGCATTTCTTGCCTACATGTACTCTTCGAGCGCGCATTCGCTCGACTATTTTGCAATTTCATATGCCGCAAGTACGCTGTTGTACTTTTGCTTGACGCTTTTGACGGGATCAAACGCCATACGGTTCACAATCAACTATAGAATGATCGCCTTCGTCTTGATAGTGCTGGTGGCCATGCATTTCCTGGCTCCTCCGTCCATCTACAACGGACAGATGAACTGGACCGCAGCCGGATGGGCCGCCGCTTGGCTCGCCACGCTCGCTGCAGTGCTCCTGGCCTGCCTGCTGAAGCTGTACCGGTCATTAGGATCCAATCTCATCCACGGTTGAGTTGCGTTGGGTTGCTCATCAAGACCCGCTATTGAAGATATCGTGCAACATAAAATCTACTTCGCTTGAAACAATGCCCTCGTCTGTCTTGCAAGAGCCTACATTGAATTCCCGGTCCAAGCCGGATGTTTTGCGCCAATGGATCATTAAAAACATGGCGCCGATCATCTTCCTGGCGGCATTCTTTTTGACGATCGTCATGGGCAATCTGCTGTTTGCAACGGATTTCGGCCATGAACAGTTGGCGAGAATTCCGCACTATGCGGTGATCTATGATTTCCCGACCATTTTTACGCCGCTTTACTGGCTGCTTTTGCTGCTGCCATTTTTCGTGGCGCCGCCGATCATCATTCTGGTGCGTCGCACCTTGGAGTCGCCAATTCATCGGTGGTGCGCGAGAATCCCGGAAATCCGGCCTCTCGACTACACCGTTTTCACCGCCATCGCACTTTGCCATGTAGGTTACAGCCTGTGGCAAGCGAATGCGTTCTCGCTGTATGGCACGGGTGTCGACCCTGTTTCGTCAGTCGAGATCCGCTTTCAGATTCTTTCAGGCCTTCGCTTCTGGACCATGGCGGTCCTGATGTCTATTTTGCCGTATCTGGCGGTGTACGCCCTTATTCGTTGGATTCGCCACTCCGGGATTTTTTGGGTGCTTGCAACGATCGTCGTCGTCAGCATTGTCTCGGTGTACATGATCCTGCTGAATATGAAGTGGCCTTTTCTCGTATTCGCAGCAGCCCTCATCCTGACCATTTTTGCGTATAGCAAGACCTATCCATATATAAAGGTCTCCGCTGGAACAGTGGCCCTATTCGCCACCTATTTGATAATTTCCACCCATGTATTCCGCCTAGCCGATCCGGTACCTCCTACGGTTGTGGCCGAAGTCGATTCATCGACGGTTGGCAATGATGCGCTCGAGCTTGCGCCGGTCAGCGAAACCAGCACCCAACCCGAGAGCGTCCCTCAGCCGGAACCTGCCGCATCCGCGCCCGTTGTCGCGCCTCAAGCTAACGCAGCCCCGGCTGCCAGTAGCCATTCCCATAAGGCCCTCCCGCCAAAAAGCAACGGCACCTCCCGAGATAACGCCAAAAAGGCGGCCACGCCCCCACAGGAGGCCCCGATCGCTCAGGAACCGGTCGCGCAGACCCGCCCGGAGATCGAGTCCGACGCTAACACCTCAGTACAGCCTGAACAGCGTGTGACGTCGCCCATTGAAACTCCTGTGGAGCCTGTCCAAGCCTCCACGCCAGAACCACAATCACCGGCAAAGAGCGGGACTCAGCTTCTTAACGAGGCCATTGATTTACCCAAAACAGCCTTGCGTCGCGCGCCAGAGATCCTTTTCTCCGGACTCACGCGGATGGCAATTCTCTATCCCTTCTACTATCAGATTTTCACTGAGGAAGGTAACGTCTGCGGCGGTATTCTCGAACAAGCCCGCCGTGGCCCTCAGTGCCGTCCCAGCACATATATCTACACCCGAGTCTTCGGACTCGATGGCTTCGAGGGTCGAGGCACCGCACCAACTGCCGTACACATTTCTGGCTATTCACTCGGAGGATGGCCGGTTGCACTTTTTGCCATGGTTTGCGCCTCGGTCATTCTCGGTTTGATCACTTGCCTACCCACGGGCGCCAGCGCCATGGTCGGAGCCCTTGGCATCATGGGAGCAGTCGCGGGCTATCATTTCTCCCAGGTTCCGGGCGAGGGGCCGTTGTTCTATGACCATGGTTTGGTGTGGACGCTGATTCCGATGGCGATTTATATTGCCTGGCGAAAGCTGTACGCTCGCCCTAAGGTCTAACTTGTCCTCGTACATTCGTTCATACTAGCGCCCAAGCCCCTCCGGGCTGAAGGCTTTTCCAAAAAAAGCGGACCAAGAGAACGGCTGCCCCGCGATCGCGGGCAGCCAAGCAGTCATGAGACTTTGAGCGGCCGGTTCATGCGGCTGCTCGTCTCAAAAAATATCCTCCATGCCACGGCTCCGCGCGCCGTTGCCCGTCCCCGCACTGCTCGATCCACCAGCACTCTAGCGCTGGCGCCCACTTGCCTTTGGCGCACAAGAAGCGCATCCTTACCCTAACACTTCGCTACAGTTTAGGACTTATGGACAGTACGCGACGGGGCGACGTTTGCCTATACTCCGCAAATAGCAAGCAAGCCATGGACTAGAGATTGAAAAAAAGCACGCTACGCCCCTGGATTATCAGGAATATGTCGCCGATTATTTTTTTGGCGGCGTTTTTTCTCACTGTAGTTCTCGGAAATATACTTTTTGCCACGCCGTTCGGTCGTCACCAACTGCAGAAAATCCCCAGCTACGCGGTCATTTACGATTTTCCAACTCTCTTTACGCCACTGTACTGGCTGCTATTATTTTTGCCATTTTTGATGACGCCGATCATCGTCATCCTGATACGGCGTTTTCTGGAAAGGCCGGTGCAGCGGCTTTGTGACCGAATCCCCGAAATACGCCGCATTGACTATCTGGTTGTGACTGGTCTCGCGCTAGCTCATGTGGGCTACCATTTGTGGCAGGCCAAGGCATTTTCACTGTACGGCACGGGCACCGATGCCGTATCGTCGGTCGAGATTCGATTTCAAATACTGAGTGGAATGCGTTTCTGGACCATGGCGGTCCTGATGTCCATACTGCCGTTTCTCGCTGTTTACGCGCAGATCCGATGGATACGCTCGCCGACAATGTTCTGGAGGGTTACGACCATAGTCGTGGCGAGTCTGGTCGCCCTGTACATGGTCCTGCTAAACATGAAATGGCCTTTTCTGGTATTTGCGGCCGGTCTTATCCTGACTGTTTTCGCTCACAGCCAACGACGGCCATATCTCAAGGCAGCAATCGGCACGGTAGCGTTGTTCGCGACTTATCTACTGATTTCCAGCCATGTGTTCCGCTATGCGGACACATCCGGTGACCCGCGTGTTCCCGAAATATCCTCACACCAACGGGAAACCCCCCCTGCGCAGCCAGAAGTACGCCCCGACAAACGCGCATTGAGCGAGGCCCTGGACACGCCCAAGCTGGCCTTCACTCGAGCCCCGGAAACAGTATTCTCCGGCCTGACCCGCATGGCGATCCTGTACCCGTTCTACTATCAGGTGTTCACTGAAGAAGGCTATGTATGCGGCGGCATCCTGGCTCAGGCCCGTGTGGGACCGGCTTGTCGCCCCAGCACCTACATCTATACCCGGGTCTTCGGCCGCGACGGCTTCGAAGGGCGTGGCACCGCACCCGCAGCCGTCCACATCTCGGGTTACTCGCTTGGAGGGTGGCCCATTGCACTCTTCGCCATGGTTTGTGCGTCCATAGTCATGGCGCTGATCACGTGCCTGCCGATTACCGCAAGCGCAACCGTGGGCGCCTTTGGCATCATGGGCGCCGTTGCCGGATATCATTTTTCTCAGGTTCCCGGCGAGGGCCCCATTTTTTATGACCACGGGTTGATCTGGACCTTGATTCCCGTGGTTATCTACTCAATCTTGCGATGGATATTCAGGGACAAACGCTCTGAAAAAAGAGGCTTGCCCGAATCAATGTGAAACGCCGTCCCGGCGCAGCACCTTGACGAAAGTCATCCAGAGAATGCGGATATCGAACCATACGGACTGCCTTTCCATGTATTCGATATCCAGGCGGACCTTGTCGGGGATCGGCAATTCATCGCGGCCATTGACCTGGGCCCATCCCGTCAATCCCGGCGTGAGCGCATCCACGCCGGCCTCGGTTCGCAGAGCGATCAGATCATCCTGATTGAACAGTGCTGGGCGCGGTCCGACAAAACTCATGTCGCCGACGATAATGCTCCACAACTGCGGCAGTTCGTCCAGGCTGCTTTTGCGCAAGAAGCCACCGACAGGCGTCAGACATGCCGCGGGATCGGGCAGCAAATGTGTCGCAACGGCTGGCGTATCCACTTTCATGCTGCGGAATTTTGGCATCTTGAAAATTCGATTGTTGCGGCCCACCCGGTCGCTCCAGTACAGCACGGGGCCGGGCGAAGTAAGCCTGACCATGAGCGCAACGATAATCACCGGTATCAGCAGCACCAGTGCGGCAAACAGGCTGAGCAATAGATCAAATACTCTCTTCACAATTTTCTCTAGCAGATTCGATATTGTGCCCGGGTGCAGTCGTACCCGAGCGCCTTTGTCATTCAAGTTTCGGCGCCACAGAGGCGTGGCCGTCGCGTCCCATGCCTGACAGCATCAGACGGCGGGTTCACGCCGATTTTGACTTTTCCCGCGATACCGTTTCGAGCACCTCGACCAATTGATCCACCAGCCGCTCATGGTTGAAATGCTCTTCGTAGTAGCGCCGCCCATTTTCACCCATGCGCGCCCGCGCCTCTTGCGGCATATCGGCAAGGCGTCGGATGGCCGCAGCCAAGGCCTGCGCATCCTCGGCAGGGACTGCGATGCCTGCCTGCGCCTTTTCCACCAGCCGCCCGCCTTCGCCATTGAGGCTCGCCAGGATAGGCTTGCCCGACGCCATATAGGCCTGCACCTTGTTGGGAACGGTGGCTGCGAAGATTTCCTGGTCAGCCAGCGTGACCAGCAATGCCGACGCACGCTGCATGAATGCAGGCATGGTTTCCACCGGAAAGCGGCCCGGCAAGTGCAAGTTTTCCAGGCCCAGCGCCGCCACCTGTTGCTGCATCCACTCCCGGCGGCTGCCGCCCCCCAGAACAACGAACTGGATGCCCTGATGCTCGCGTAACAGCGCGGCGGCAGCGACTATTACTTCCACAGCCTGCGCAGCGCCGATATTACCCGCGAACATGACGACAAATTCGCCGTCCAGGCCAGGCACGTCGGGCGGCGCTTCCGTGGGCACCCGCGAAAAACTGTCGTCGACCGAGTTGGGATAGTACTCAATGGGTTTGCCCGGCGCGAGCTTGCGTATCGGCTCGACAAACGCTTCCGACTGGACAAGTATCAAGTCAGCCCGGCTATAAATGAACCGCACGATCCGCTCGACCACGCTCAACACAAAGCGGTTTTTGACATGGCCCGTCGCCGACAGGCTCTGCGGCCAAAGATCCAATACCCAGATCACCACCGGCGCGCGTTTGATCTTCGCCAGCAGCAGGCCAGGTATGGCCAGCAACAACGGCGACAAGGCACAGATGAAAACCGCGTCGTAGGACTTGCGGCGCATGAGCCACGGGCCGAACAACAACCCCGAAAAAATAAACGACAGGTAATTCAGCGTCAGGCGGACCGCCCCCTTGCCGCGGGGAATCAAGGGCACCCGTGTGATATTCACGTTGTGGAACTGCTCACGCTGCACGCCAAACATCCGGTAACCTGAATAGATCTTTCCTTCCGGATAGTTCGGCTTCCCCGTCAGAACATCGATTTCCATCCCGCGCTCGGCCAAGGTGCTGCTGATCTCATTGATCCGGAAACCCTCCGGCCAGAAATACTGACTGACAATCAACGTGCGCAAACTGCACCTCCCGCGAGGGAAATGGGGCAATCGGGTCGTCCAATATTCATGTCGATGTTCATCAAGGATACAAAATTCAGGGCATTCCAGCTTCTGCGCTGCGGACGCATCGTACTGCGAAAGCCGCCACGCATGCAGGCGTGGTGCGCCCTCGCCTCGCCCGTATAATCGCGCCAGGCCAGTGACTCCATCCCCTCCGCGCATATGATAGCCAATAACAGTACGGCGCCCCGGCCTGCAGACCGCCTGGTCGCGGCGGGAGATCTGCTTTCCCTCCTGGTTCTTGGCGTCTTCGCCACACTTCTGATCGCGGGTTCGGGCCTGCCGCTGTACTCGGATGAAGTTGTCACCAAGTGGGGCCAAGCCAGGTTCTTCGAACCTGATGGCATACTGGTCTCCTTCTTTCCTCAATGCCGGGCGGTGTTCAATTCCCCCCTGCCTTGGGCGTTCTACCCGGGCGCCGCGTTTTTTTCCGTTCTGTACGGCAACCTTTCCCCCCTGGGCCTACGGCTGGCGGGAGTCGCCACGGCGCTGGCGATAGTGGCTTGCTTCGGCCTTTGGGCGCGGCGCAGCGCTCACAACGCGCGCGCCACATTGAGTCGGCTGTCCGCGCTCATGGTGTTGCCCGCCCTGGGCGCACTTCCCTTTCTCTGGGTGATGGCCCGGCCCGAACAATGGATCACCCTGGGCCTGATGTTCTTCTGCATGACGGCCACGGCGAACCAGCAGAACGATGGAAAAATCTCATGGGTATGGCCCATGCTGTACTTTCCCGTAGCCTCGGCCTTCTTTTTTGTACATCCGAAGAGCATCTTCTTCGCTCCTGCGGTGCTGCTCGCGACGTGGTTCGTGACCCGACACCGTTCTTCGGCTATCCGCTGGCTGCTCATCACCTTCGTAGTGTGGACCGCCTACACCACATACCGCTGGGGATCGACGCTATCCAGTTGCCCGGAAGCGCCGGGAGTACAAGCCACCCTGGCCGGCAACTTCCTGAATCCCTCGCTGCTGTTCCACGCCCCGGCGGCCTTCTTGCTTGAGGGAGTCGGCAATCTGTTGAGCGCGCCCGGCAAGATCGCGGAACATGTCATGTTTGCCGCGACCTACCAATCGGGTTGGCTGCCTCCCATGGTTGTGCCACCCATGGCGACTTGGATGAACCCTATCATCCGACTCCTGATCGAGGTCGCCATTTTTGGCACTTTGGCCGCCAGTTTGCTATGGCTGCCGGTAACCTGGCTGCGCCAAAAAGTGGCAACACCGCGGGCGCTGCTCGCCGCTGCCTTGGCCGTGGGACTTTGCGCCAACCTGTTTTTCTACAAATATTGGTTTTTCTACGGCGCCGCACAGGTTTTGCCTCTGGTCCTCATGATGCTGCTGCTCGCATTGCCTGCGCACACGCCCAGATGGTTGGTGCGGCCCAGCCTGCAATTTGCACGCTGCGCATGCTTGTTGTTCGCGCTGGCCAGCATGTCGATCTTCGCCGCGTACCTCGCCCCGGAGGTGTGGAAGCGTTCCGACCCTCCCGACGCCACAGTGCCCGACCAATGGCTGTCGGTTCCTGCGCTGGACTTCGACAAGCGGCGCGAAACCATCCGGGAACTGACGAACCAATGCGGCATACGCGGCGACGGCGCGGCGCATCTGGTCGTGGACCATTTGACCTACTACGCGTTCAGCCACCTGCGTCGGCCGATACACGCGCTCTATGTATCAGAACTGGCGTATGGCGGCGATCTGCCTGGCGACAAGCTCGTACGCTTTCTGCAAGCGCTCGAATCGCCAGGCGCGATCACTCAGTGCAATTACCTGCCGGCAGCGCTTTCCGGCCTTAACGTCCTCCGCAAGGGCGGGTACTGCTGCGTTGCGCTACCGCCCGCAAACTGATCCTGGCCCCCCCCGAAGGCCTGCCCGATGAACAGCACGTCGGGCCGGACAGTCCGCAGGAAAGCTACTCGGAGTAATGCGCGTCAACCCAGTTTCGGTGGTAGGCGCCGTTGACGATGTCCTCCACCCACTGAGCATTGTCGAGATACCACCGCACGGTCTTGCTCAGACCGGTGGCGAATGTTTCCACTGGGCGCCAGTCCAGCTCATCGCTGATCTTCGATGCATCGATGGCATAACGACGGTCATGGCCGGGCCGATCCTTGACGAACGCGATCTGTTGCTTATATGAAACGCCGTCCGCCCGAGGCCGCAACTCGTCCAGCGAGGTGCAGATTGCCTGGACCACTTCCAGGTTCTGACGCTCGTTCCAACCGCCGATGTTGTAGGTTTCACCCACGCGGCCTGCCTCCAGCACCCGGCGCAAGCCACTGCAATGGTCCTTCACGTACAACCAGTCCCTCACTTGCCGGCCATCGCCATACAACGGCAAAGGCTTGCCGGCCAGCGCGTTGGCGATCACCAGGGGAATCAGCTTCTCCGGAAACTGGAAGGGACCATAGTTGTTGGAGCAATTCGTCGTCAGTAACGGCAAGCCATAGGTGTGGTGATATGCACGCACAAGATGGTCGCTGGCAGCCTTGCTCGCCGAGTATGGGCTGTTGGGTTCATACCGGTGCGTTTCAGTAAACGCATCGCCATCCACGGGCAATGAGCCATAGACCTCGTCCGTCGACACGTGCAGAAAACGAAAACTGGCGCGCGCCGCAGGATCCAGTTCGCCCCAATAGGCCTTTACCGACTCCAGCAATCGAAACGTGCCAACGATATTGGTCTGGATGAACGCTTCCGGCCCATATATGGAACGGTCCACGTGTGATTCCGCCGCCAGGTTGATAACCGCCCGCGGCCGATGGCGCTTCAACAAATCGTTGACGAGCAAGGCATCGCCTATGTCGCCAACAACCAGTTCATGCCGCTTGTCCCCATCCAGCTCCCGAAGGCTCTGCGGGTTACCCGCATAGGTAAGCTTGTCCAGGTTGATGACGGACTCGTCGCTGCGCGCCAGCCAATCGAGCACGAAATTGGCTCCGATGAAACCGGCACCTCCGGTAACGAGGATAGTCATAGGCAATATGCGTAAAAAAAGGAGCACCGGCCGAGGACGGTGGAGAGGCCATGATTTTACTCCGCGCATCCTGCCTGTTCGATGGGGCTACTGATCCGATCAGGCGGATATTGGCGTTTTGCGCGGATTGGGTCCACAATGAAGACGGGACTGTACCAAGCAAGGAGACAGCCATGCGCATTGCAGATGCCCAGTGGATTCCTTCGACCCAGCACCAGACTTGGGATGCTCTGACCGACCCCGCCGTATTGCAGCGATGTATTCCGGGCTGCGTGGAGGTTGCCCGACTCAGTCCGACCGAGTACGCCGTCAAGCTGCACGCCAAGGTTGCCGGCATCGACACGGACTACGATGGCGAAATCCTGATGTCCGACGTCGACCCGCACAACAGCTGCACGCTGGTCTTCGAAGGCAAGGGCCGCGCCGCCTGCCTGGCCATCGGAACCGCGCAAATTAATCTCAGCACCAAGGACCAAGGCACGCGGGTCGCCTATACCGTCGCCTGCATGACCGGCGGCAAGCTGGCGGAATATGGTGAGGGGATGTTGCTCAAGGCCGGCGACA
>NZ_JADIJM010000031.1:0-70350 GCF_017355315.1 Achromobacter sp. SD115
GCGGGGCGAGCATCGGAATGGCGCAGGGCAGCCTCGGCGGCTAAAGAACCCTGACATCCGCAAGCTCAAAGCCCTGCCGCCCCGCTGAGGTGCCCCCGAAAGTTGGATTTACGTCCAACTTTCGAGGGTCAGTTCAGTCCCGCAGCAGCCTGCGTCAGGCCAGCGCTTCCTCATCCTTCAAGATCTGCATGGCCTTGCCCAAGGCGACCTGGTAGCGCCGCTGCTCCTGGGCAACGCGGTCCGGCGTCCATTGATAGAAGCCCTTCAGGGAAGGCGACTTGACGCCTATGTTGCCCTGCTCGACCAGCTCGCGCATGAGAGCGCTGGGCCGGTCGTCCGTACGCAGGTGCGGGTACATGGTCGCGGCCGCCGCGCAATGGATGTCGATGCCGGCCAGATCCTTCTGCAGCAGCGGGCCGGCCGCGATGTAGCGGAACCCGAACCCGTAACGCACGGCAGTGTCCACGTCCTCGGCGGACGCGAAGCCTTCCTCGACCAGCGCGATCGCCTCGCGCATCAGCGCGTGCTGGATGCGGTTGGCAAGGAATCCCGGCACGTCGCGCTTGACCTGCACCGGCTTCTTGCCGGTATCGCGCATGATGCGGCTGACTTCCTGGGCCATGGTCTCATCGGTCGCCTCGCCGCGTATCACTTCCACGGCGGGCACCAGGTGGGCGGGCATGAAGTAGTGCAGGCCCACCATGCGAGCGCGGGTCTGCAAGCCCTCGCCGATGGCGCTGATCGGAAAGCTCGACGAATTGCTGGTCAAGGGTATGGAGGCAGGCGCCAGCTGTTCCAGGCGAGCGAACACCGCGCGCTTGGTTTCCAGCAGTTCCGGCACGCACTCGACCACGATGCGGGTATCGCTCCAGTCGATTTCCTCCATGGTTGCGCTGGTCGCGATGCGATCCGCATCCGCCCGGCCGCCGATCATTTCGCTGGACGCGTTCACGCGCTGCGTCGCGGCTGCGCGCGCGGCCGCATCGGGCTCCACCAACCACACGCGCCAGCCCGCCGCATGAAAACCGGCGGCGACGTCGGCCCCCATGGTGCCCGCGCCCAGCACAATTGCCTGATCCATCTGTTCTGTCCTTTTGGTAATTGGAGAATGTCTTACTCAGAGGGCCTGCGCGGCCGGCGCCGGCAGGTACATGGGCTTGCCCGCCACATCGAGGTCGACGCGCAGGATGCTGGCCGAACTGGACTCGGTGATGTAGAGCGTGCGCCCCGCGGGTCCGCCGAAGGCCAGGTTGGTGGTGTGCAGCCCCTCGGGAGACTGAATGCGCAAAGCCGGCTGGCCCAGCGCATCCATGCACCAGACGGTGCCCAGCCCCACGTGGGCGATGCACAGGCCACCCTGCGCATCCAGCGCCAGGCCATCGGGGCCGCCGCCGCCCGACATCTGGATGAAGGTGCCGACCTTGCCGACCTGGCCGTTGCGCAACAGCGGCACCTTCCAGATGGCATTGGCCCGCGTCGCCGCGACATACAGCGCGTGCTCGTGCAGATCCATGACCAGGCCATTGGGGCTGGGTATGCAGTCGAGCAGGCAATCCAGCTGCCCGTCCGGCCGCAAGCGGAACAGGCGCCCGGTCGGATCCTGCCAGCCGGTCATGCCCTGGTCGGTGAAATAGAGGTCTCCTGCTTCCGAGAAGAACAGGTCGTTCACGCCCTTGAAGCGCTCGATGTTGTAGCGCTCCAGCACCGGGCGCACCTCGCGGCGCTCGAGGTCGAACTGCATGATGCCGTGCTTGTAGTCGGCGATGAAGATGCGGCCGTCACGGTGGAACTTGAGGCCGTTGGGCCAGCCGTCGTATTGCACGAGCGGCTCGAATTCGCCGCGCGCATCGACGCGCAGGATGCGGCCGTTGATGACGTCCACGCAATACAGAAGGCCGTCCGGCCCGAAGGAAGGCCCTTCCAGCAGCGAGCGCGGCGGATTGCCTTGCGGCTGGCCGGCGACCCACTCGTTCAGGTCCTGGCCCTGCCACTTCAGCTCGTCGGGCAGCCGGGCGTGGACGTTGGCCTGAATCCTGGGGACGGGATCGTAGAACATGCGGGTCTCCTCTGATTTTCTGGACGGGAATCTATGCGTCCCGTTTCGAACAAAATTCTAAGGAGAGCCGAGCATTTAAGGAAATGAAATATATCGAACAAGATTTTCAAAAAAAACGATAGTTGATTTTTCCCGTCCCCAAGGGGCTAATAGGTCTTGCGGGTCCGCGCGCATACGTCAAGCAACCGCGCGACCGCTCAGAGGCACGATAAGATGATGCGTCCCCTCTTGCCGCTGCCGCTCCATGCTCCGTCTTGCCATCCGCACCGTTCTCGTACTCCTCATTGCCGGCTCGGCATTGCTGCTGCTGCGCGGCAACGGCGGCCCCCAACTGATCCATAGCGAAGATTCGCAGTTCGGCAAATTGCTCGTGTTCGAGGAAAACGGCGAGCGCTGCATGAACTTCAACTCCATGCACGACGTCGGCCGCCAGACCTGCATGAGCCTCGAGCATCCCGGGCAACTGGTGTTTTCCTACACGCGCATGATGATGACGGCGCTTTATATCAATCCCAAACCGCGCAACATCCTGATCATCGGATTGGGCGGCGCCACGCTGCAAAAGACCCTGGCCGCGCTGCTGCCCGATACCGTCATCGATACCGTGGAAATCGATCCTGCGGTAGGCAAGGTTGCGGCGCGCTACTTCGGCTACCAGCAGGGCCCCAGGCAGCGCCTGTACGTGGAAGATGGCCGCGCCTACATCGAACGCGCCCATCGCGATGGCCTGGAGTACGACATGGTGATGCTCGACGCGTTCGACGTCGACTACATCCCCGAACACCTGATGACGCTGGAGTTCCTGCAACACGTGCGCGGCATCCTCGCGCCGGGCGGCGTGGCGGTGGCCAACACGTTCACCGAGAGCCAGTTGTACGCGCGCGAGTCGGCGACCTATGCGGCGGTTTTTGGAGCATTCTTCAATTTGCAAACGGGCAACCGGGTCATCATGGCGGTCAATGGCGAATTGCCCGGCCGCGATGAACTGGCCCGCAATGCCGCGGCGCTGGACGCCAGCCTCGGGCCCTTGGGCGTGGATCCCAAGGAGGCCCTGAGCATGTTCGAGCGCAGGGAAAAGGCGGCGAGCGAAGCGCCCGTATTACGCGATTGAGCGACGCCGGCGCCAGGCTGCGGCCTATCGGCCGCAGGCTCACTTCACCGCCGAGTTGCCCCCGTCCGCGTAAAGCGCGGACCCCGTGACGAAACTCGCCATCGGGCTCGCGAGGAACAGCGCCGCCGAAGCGATTTCATCGGCGCGCGCGATTCTCTTCATGGCGTGCAGGTTCGCTGCCCAGTCCTTCTGTTCCTGGCTCCCGGCCATTTCCGTGTCCACCCCGCCGGGCAACAGCGCGTTGGCCCGGATGCCTTGCGCACCGTAGTCTGCCGTGATGCCCTTGACCAATCCCATCAGCGCGGCTTTCGACGTCCCGTATGCCGCCATCCCGGGCAAGCCCACGCTAGTCCCCACGAAGCTGGACACGAAGACCAAGGCGCCGCCGCCCCGCTCCAGCATGGCCGGGATCTGATGGCGCGCGCCCAGGAACGCCGCGGTGAGATTGACGCTCAGCGTGCGCTCCCATTCGTCCAGGGCGACTTCCGCCAGCGGCTTGACGGGTCCGATGGTGCCGGCATTGTTCACCGCGATATCCAAGCCGCCGAATTCGCGTTGCGCATCCTGCACCGCTTGCCTGTGCGTTTCCGGCCTGGCGGCATCGCCGGCCGAAACGCAGGCCCGCCCACCGGCGCTTCTGATCTCGCCCGCCACTTGCTCCAGAAGTTCACGGCGTCTCGCGGTCAGCACCAGCGCCGCGCCCTGGGCCGCCAGCAGCAACGCGGTCGCGCGTCCGATACCCGATGAGGCGCCCGTCACCAAAGCGACCTTTCCAGCAAGAGATAAAGACATCGGCGTCAGCTCCAAGCATGAATAATGCCTGCATCCTATAAATGCGAGCGCGCCTTGTCGTCCCGTTTCTTGCTGTCCACGCGCGGCATGTCACGCCACTGATCCGCGCTGCGCCATCCCTCCTGGCAACTCCTGAGCCGCCTGCCTGGCATCATCGGCAGGCCGTATCAACAGGCAGCCCAGCACACCGAGCGCGCCGCCTGCAAGGCTGTAGAACACGGGCGCCAGCGATATCCCCGTGGCCTGGATCAGCCAGGTGACGATGAACTGGGCGAATCCGCCAAAAATCATGACGGCGATGTTGTAGCAAACCGCCAACCCGGCCGAGCGCACGTTCGTCGGAAACTGTTCTCCGAGCGCCGTCGCGAACGGTCCGAGAAAACCGCCCAGCAGTATGCTCAGCACGGTGAATGCGACGATCAGATTCGGCAAGGTCGGCGTCGACTGCACCCATGAGAACAGCGGATACATCAATATTGCGTAGGGCAGCAGAAACGACAGCATCACCGGTTTTCTTCCATGGCGATCCGATATCGCGCCGGAAATTGGAATGATGACGATCAGCGCCAGCAGCCCGATGGCCTGCGCGGTGAAGGCGTCATGCAGCGCGAAGCCGAACTGGCGGGTCACGAAAGTCGGCAGATAGATGATGAATGTATAGACGGAGGCCGTGGCGCACGTGGTCAGGCACAGCGTGGCCGCGATGGACCGCGGATAACGGCCCAACATGGCTGCCAGGCTGACCGTCTCCCCCTTGCGCAGCGACGCCGCGGACTCTTCGGGCTCGTCCAGATAGCGCCTGATCCACCATCCCAGCGGCGCGATCAGCAGTCCCACGACAAACGGAATGCGCCACATGCCGTCGAGCAGCTGTTGCTCGGTGAAGATCGATGTCAGCAGAAACCCCGTGGCGGCGCCTCCGAGATTGGCGAGATTCTGGCCGAACATCTGCCACGCGCCATAGAGTCCCTTCTTGTTCCTGGGCGCGGCCTCCACGAGATAGGCAGTGGACGATGCGAACTCGCCCCCGGTCGCAATCCCCTGCATCAGGCGGGCCAGCACGATCATGATGGGCGCGGCGACGCCTATGGTCGCGTACGACGGCGTAAAGACCATGATGAGCAAGGACACCGTCATCAATGCAATGATCAGCTGCAGCGCCGACTTCCTGCCTTTGCGGTCCGCGTACATGCCGATGGCAATGCCGCCTATCGGGCGCGTGACGAAACCGACTCCGAACGTCGCCAGCGTCAGCAACAGCGCGGTATGTTCGCCCGCTTCCGGAAAGAACACCTTGGCAATGATGAATGCCATCGCCGCGAACACGCCGAAGTCATACCATTCGAGCGCATTGCCAAATATCGCCGCCGTCAATTGCAACCAGCGCGGGGCGCTCTTCTTTTTTGCATTTTTCATGTCTAGTCTCCTCCCAACTGCTACCTAGTTGTTGTTGTCCAGCGGCAGCGCTCTTTCGGCTATCCGGGAAAGCACCGCGCTTCCAATGGGAATGGCGGCATCGTTGAAATCGAAGTGCGAGGTGTGCAGCCCGTGCACATGATCCGGATCGCCCGTGCCCAGGTGCAGATAGGCCCCGGGCCGCTCGCGCAGCATGTAGGCGAAATCCTCCCCGCCCAGGCTGGGCACCGGATGTCGGACGACATGCTGTTCGCCCACCACGTCCTGCGCCGCCAACCTGGCCAGGCGGGTCTGCGGTTCCGTATTGACCGTTGCCGGCACGTTCGGCTCATAGTCCAGGGTCGCCGATCCGCCCAGCCCTCTCGAGACGCTTTCCACGGTTTCGCGCAGGCGGGCCTGCAGGACCTGCTGCACTTCCGGCCGCAACGATCTGGCGGTGCCCGTAAGCACCACCTCATCCGGAATCACGTTGAAGCCGGCCAGATTGCCTCCCGCCACGGCGCACAGGCTGAGCACGCCGGCGTCCAGCGGGTCCAGGTTGCGGCTCACGATGGAGTGCGCCGCAACGATGACATGGCCGGCGATCAGGACCGGGTCTACCGTTCTTTGCGGCGCAATCCCCCCGTGGCCGCCCTTGCCCCGGATCCGGATCGTGATGCGATCGGACGCCGCCATGACGGGCCCGACCGGAATGGATACCGTCCCCAGAGGCAGCGCCGGCCAGTTGTGAAGCGCGTATATCTCTTCAATGGGAAACCGCTCGAACAGTCCATCCTTGACCATTTCCAACCCGCCGTTGTGCCCCTCCTCTCCGGGTTGAAAAATCAGATAGACCACGCCGTTGAAATTCCGCGTGCGCTGCAGATAGGCGGCGGCGGCCAACAGCATGGCGACGTGGCCGTCGTGGCCGCAGGCATGCATCTTTCCGTCGTCGGCTGAGGCGTACCCCAGCCCCGTGCATTCGCGGATGGGGAGCGCGTCCATGTCCGCTCTCAGGCCTATCGCCCGCCCGCTGCTCGTTTCGCGGCCTGGAATGAATCCGACCACGCCCGTACGGCCGATGTTGGCATGGAACCCGATGGAGAGCCGGCGCAGCTCTTCGCAAACCAGCGCCGCCGTCCGGTGTTCCTCGAAGCCTAATTCTGGATGCGCGTGCAGGTCGTGGCGGATTTGCTGGTACCTGGCGGCGTCCGCAGACAATTGATCTAGGATTTCTTGTGGCATGGGCTTGGGTTTTCGTTATTGAAGATTTTGTCGACACATGTTCACTACCGCCCGAATGGTAGAGACACGGTAACCATGCCGTAAAATGCTATTTAACGATGTCCGTCATACTAATAAGGTATAGCCATGGATCTGCGGCAATTGCGCTACTTCGTTGCCGTCGCCGAACGCGGCAGCATCAGTCTCGCGGCTCAGTCGGTGCACATCGCCCAACCGGCATTGACCCGCCAGATCCAGGCATTGGAAGAAGAGCTGGGCACAGCGGTTTTTGAACGAACCACCCGCGGCGTCCATCTGACCGAAGCGGGCAAACAGTTGCTCCTGGACGCCAACCGCCTGCTGGGCGACGCAACCGCAGCAATGGAGCGCGCCCAGCGCGCGGGACGCGGCGAGATCGGTCACCTGACCATCGCCCTGCCGGTCATGCTGACGTTGCGTTCCTTGCTCGCCGATGCGCTGCGGTTATTCCGCCGGGAAGCCCCGGGGGTTTCATTGACGCTCAGTCATCTGCTTTCGGACGCGCAGATCGAACTCCTGCCCACGGGCAGGCTGGACGCGGGATTCACGCTGTTCAGGCCGCTCGACGATCCCGCGTTCAAAGGCATCCCCATCTACTCCGAGAAGATGCTGGTCGCCTATCCCGCGGACTGGCACTGGGACAATGGCGGCCCGACGTCCTTGCGCGAACTCGCCGGCCGGGACTTCATCTGGCTGCCGCGCAATGCAGCGCCCGTCTGGCATGACAGGCTGATCCATTGCTTTTTCAAGGCCGGATTCGTGCCCCGCTCATCGATACAGGGCGTGGATGTCGGATCGATGCTCACCCTGGTCGCCGCGGGCTTGGGCTGCACCGTTCTGCCCGACTCGGCCACGCGCGCCGCGCCGCCCACGGTCGCCTTCAAGGAACTGCCCGATCTGGACGTGGTCCAGCATTGGGAGCTGGTCTGGCGGGCCGACAACCAGTCGGCGCCGCTCGAGCGGTTTATCGACATCGTCACGACCCATGTCGCGGACCCTGCACGCCACCTTGTGTGAAGGGCCACAGGCCCCGATGGCGCTCTGCCGCCACGCTGCGGCCCGAACTACCTCGCGCAGCTCCAGTACGGGCAACCCGAGCGCCCGATGATTGCCAAGGCCAGCTCGCCCGGCTGGCGGAGCATGCGCTTCAGGGCGTTTGCCTGCGCCTGCAATGGCGCTGAATCCGTCCGGTACATGCCCCTCTGGTCGAGCAGGAAGTTCATCTTCAAACGCGCCTCGCGCGCCTTTTCCAGATCGAGTTCGCCACCGTCTGCTTGAAAGATCGCGCCATAGATCTGTGTTTGAATTCCGCAGTATTGGTCCGCCGCGGTCAACGCCTCTTGCATGGCGGCACCCGTGTAGAGTTGGCGCAACCCTGCGATCTGCGCATGACAGCTTTGGTACTGCAGCGGCATGAACCTTGCCAACAAAGCCTGGTCCCTGTCGCCGGCTTTCGCACAGCTACGCAGATCCGGCGTCTGCGATCCGTCGCGCGCAGCGGCGGACAACGCGCCGGCAATGCACTCATCCAACGATGACGCTTTCCACAGCGCCTGGGCCGAGCCCAGCAATCCCATCTTTCCCAGCGTGCGCCCGAACTGCGCGGCGGCAAGCTGTTCCTGCATGCCGCGGTCATGATTGCCGAGCGTCACCGCGGCCAACGCCACGGCGCTAAGCGCGCCGGTGGCGGCCAGGACCACCCCCGCCGTCATGGGCCGCAAGCGCTCGGCATACAGCGCGATACCCGCAAGCAGCGCCCCCGACAGCAAGCCCCCCAGGTGCGCCGCGTTATCGACGTCGAACGCAAAGCCCGCGCCGAAGGTCAGCACCAGGCTGAACAGCAGATTGCCCGGCGGGATGTGCGGCCGGCCCATGCGCCGGTCATGCAGGCCGTAGACGATGGCCGCCCCGAAAATACCCAGGATCGCGCCGGACGCCCCGCAGCTCAGGAAAAACTCATCGCGATGCCATAGCGCCGTGACCAGGCTGCCGCACAGGCCCGATAGCAGATACACGCCCAGGAACACCCAGGAACGCATGCGCGCCTCCAGGATGATCCCCAGCGACCACAGCGCCAGCATGTTGATTGCCAGGTGCAGGAAGCCGATGTGCAGGAACATGCTGGTGAACAGGCGCCAGTATTCCCCGGACAAGGTCAAGGCCGGTACGTTGCCGCCCCAATCGATCAGAAACGAGGTTTGGCTCAGGCTCTCGAACGCGCGCGAGTCCAGGAAGCCCGCCACGCAGTACACCGCGATATTGCAGGCGATCAGCAAGAGCGTGATCTTGCTGACGCATATTCTTTTGAGCAGGGACATGCGTTGGAATTGAGGCATCAGGTAGGCATATCAAAGAGTGGGCTTTATCTTAACCAAGCGTAGCGCCCGCCCGCGGACCCCCGACGTGCGCGCGATGCTAGCGTTTCAGCCGCCGGTCTTTGGCACCGGCTTCTCGTTGTCGCACCCTGCGTATTGATATTGGCCCGGCTTGCCGAGCTTGGCCGTGAACGTGCATGGTTCGCCGGAATACGCGTGCGTGGCCTGCACTTTCAGCACATTGCCGGCGACAAGCACGCTCTGCTTGCCCTGCCCGCAACTCCAGAAGGAGGTCGAGAGTTCCTCAAAGGTCTGTTCCGCAACGAGCTTGGCGGGGCGGCCAGAGGCCGTGGAAGCGACCCATTGAATCTGGACACGGCAGCTGACGTGCTCGAAACCGACCTCTTCCACGACGATCCGGTACGCGCCCGTGGTTGCGCCATCGGTCCAGCGGCCGCCCTGCACCACGCGCGTGGTCGACGCGTCCGCCTGCGTTTCAGCGACAGCGCCGGTCGCCTGTAGCGTCAGCAATAGGAGCACCGCAAGTGTTCTCATGACCTTCATCCGCAGACCGCCTGGAGTTATCAGTGACCGTCGAGCGCAACGCAATTGCGCTGCCGTGCACTTATACCATTCAGGTGCGAAATCGATCGCCGTCAATTTGACGACGCAAAAGGAAATCAAATACGCTGCGCCGATGATTACGATAAGAACCTCCCGCCCCGACGAAGGCGCACGCGCCGTCGAAATCTGGCGCAACGCGGTCGACGCCACGCACGACTTTCTATCGCCCGAGGATCGCCAGGCCATCGACAAGATGGTGTGCGGTTTTCTCCCGCAAGTACCGCTCTGGCTTGCGGTCGACGCCCGCGACCATCCGCAGGCATTCATGCTGATCGACGACGGCCACATGCAGGCGCTGTTCGTCGATCCCGCCTGCCGCGGAACAGGCATAGGCGCCGCGCTGCTGCGGCATGGCCTGTCGCTGCATCCCAACATGACGACGGACGTCAATGAACAGAACGGCCAGGCGGTGGGTTTCTATGAAAGGATGGGCTTCAAGCGCACGGGGCGTTCGCCGCTTGATGATCAAGGCAGGCCGTATCCGTTGATCCATCTGGAGTATCGGCGCTGATCGGAAGAAAACAAAGCCACCTGCGGGTGGCTTTTTCCATGGATAACAACTTTACTCTGGCGCCGTTTTGCGACGGCCTTTTTTTATCAGCCATTCGCGCAACGCGTTTGCACCGCGCTCGCTGAAATCAGGCCAACAAAATGAAAAGGCCGTCAGTGATTTCTCACTAACGGCCTTTGGAACTACTGGTCGGGACGGCGGGATTCGAACTCGCGACCCCTTGCACCCCATGCAAGTGCGCTACCAGGCTGCGCTACGCCCCGAAAGAAAAAGAGTATAGCAGAACAAAAATTTGTTTGCACGCATTCGTGCAGAAAAAGTGCTGAATACTCAAAAAAATTTTCGCGCTGCGTTCATCGATTGCATCAACCGCATGCGCATCGATGCGCGCGGCGCGAGGTACTGCTCAATGCAACGCGCGGCTTGCGCCGCGCGTTGCAGGTACTGCGTTCAAACAATGTGGGGAATGACGATGCGCCGCGTTCAAGCCGCAGGGCTGGCGTTGCCGGCGCTTGCACCGCCAACGTTTGCAGCCGTGCCCAAGGCTTCGGCCAGCATCGTCGAGACGTTGCCCAGCTCGTTGCGCAAGGCTTGCATTTCCGCGCCCGACAGGCGCACTGCAGCGTCCTGATCGTGCGGCACGTCGCGCGCATCGCCCAAGCGATTGCGCGCGCCGCTGATCGTGAAGCCTTGCTCATACAGCAGGGAACGGATGCGGCGGATCAGCAGCACTTCGTGATGCTGGTAGTAGCGACGGTTGCCGCGCCGCTTCACCGGCTTGAGCTGCGTGAATTCCTGTTCCCAATACCGCAAGACATGGGGCTTGACGCCACACAGGTCGCTGACCTCACCGATGGTGAAGTAACGCTTGGCGGGAATGGGCGGTAAGGTAACGGTGGATTCGGTACGTGTCATAAGGGGATTTTATGCCGCGATGCGTCAGGTGCCGATAACAATTGCCGACAAAGCGTATCACTCCTCGGCGTCGGATGCTTCGGGTGCTGCGGGCGTTGCCTGCTCCACCACGCTCTTGAGCTTCTGGCTCGCATGGAAGGTAACCACGCGGCGCGCGGCGATGGGGATGGTCTCGCCGGTCTTGGGATTGCGGCCAGGGCGCGGCGGTTTGTCGCGCACCTGGAAATTGCCAAAACCAGAGAGCTTGACGGAATCACCGCGCGCCAGGGCATCGCGGATTTCCTCGAAGAAGGTATCGACGATGTCCTTGGCTTCGCGCTTGTTCAGGCCGACCCGCTCGAAGAGCAGTTCGGCCAGTTCAGCCTTGGTCAACGTGCGCGGCTCGGCAGCAAGCATACTGTTCCCCATGGTTCATGCGCGTTGGCGAGCGCCATGCGCAGCTACCAAGGCTTCCTTGATGCGGGCCAGGCAATCGGCCACGCGGGCTTCGTCCAGAGTGACCTCAGTGTCCTGTAGCCAGAATCGGAAAGCAAGGCTTTTCTCGGTGACGGGCTCGCTGCCTTGGGACTTCTCGCGCCACACGTCGAACAGGCGCGCGTCCTGCACCACGGTCAGCTGCGGATCTGCCTTGACGGTCGCGAAGACGGTGTCGAGCATCGACTGCGCAGACACGTCGGCATCGACCCACAGCGCCAGATCGCGCACCACCACGGGCTGGCGCGAGAGCTCGCGCACTTGCGGCAGTTCGCCTTCGGACAAGGCTGCGGCGTCCAGTTCGAACACGACCGGCGCATGCGCCAGGTCGGCTTGCTGGGCCCAACGCGGATGCAGTTCACCGACCCAGCCTACGTGCTTGCCGTCCAGTTCGATGCGCGCGCCGCGGCCCGGATGCAGTGCGGGATGCGTCGCGGCCTCGAAACGCAGACGGCTGCCGCGCGCGCCGAACAGCGCCTCGACATCCATCTTCACGTCGTAGAAGTCCACCTGGCGCGTCGCCACGCCCCACTGCTCTTCCACGGCCGGCCCCCAGGCCGCGCCCGCCAGTTTCATGGGCTGGCGCACGCCCGCCACTTCCAGCGGACCGTCCTGAACAGACGCATCGCGCGTGAACACGCGGCCCAATTCGAACAGGCGCACGCGCGTCTGCTTGCGATTGGCGTTGTGACGGATATTGGCGACCAGGCTGGCGATCAGGCTGGAGCGCATGACCGACAAATGGCTGGCAATGGGGTTGACCAGGCGCACGGGCGTTTCGTTGCCGGCGTAGTCGCGTTCCCACTCGGCTTCGACGAAGCTGTAGTTCACGACTTCCTGGTAGTCCTGCGCGGCGGCCAGGCGGCGCAGCGCATGCGCGCCGCGGCGGATTTCCGGCTGCGAGAACATCTTGGCGCGCGCCATGGGCGGCTCCACGGGAATGTTCTCGAAACCGTAGATGCGGGCCACTTCCTCGATCAGGTCTTCTTCAAGCTCCAGGTCGAAGCGATAGGAAGGCGGCGTGACGATGAAGTCATCGCCTTCGATCCTGAAGTCCAGGCCCAGGCTGCCGAAGATCTTGGCGACCTCGGCCTGCGTGACCGGCACGCCCAGCACGCGGTGGCAGCGCGGCAGGCGCATGCGCACGGGTTCGCGCTTGGGCAGGTTGACGATCTGGTCGTCCAGCGGACCGGCCTGGCCGCCGCAGATGTCGACGATCAGGCGCGTGATGAATTCGATGTGCTCGGGAATGGTGGCGAAGTCCACGCCACGCTCGCCGCGGTGGCTGGCTTCCGAGCTGAACTTGTAGCGGCGCGCGCGCCCGGCGAGCGACTGCGGCCACCAGAATGCGGCTTCCAGATAGATGTTGCGGGTGTCGAGCGTGACCGCGGTCGCTTCGCCGCCCATGATGCCGGCCAGGCTTTCGACCTGATCGCCCGCAACCACCACGCCTACCGTGGAATCCAGCGTGACGGTCTGGCCGTTCAGCAGCTCGAGCGTTTCGCCTTCGCGGGCCCAACGCACGCTGAGATCGCCGCGGATCTTGTCCAGGTCGAACACGTGCGACGGACGGCCCAGTTCGAGCATGACGTAGTTGGAGATGTCCACCAGCGCCGAGACCGAGCGTTGGCCGGCGCGCTCCAGGCGCGTCTTCATCCAGTCGGGCGTCGCTGCGCGGGCGTCGACGCCGCGGATCACGCGGCCGCCGAAACGGCCGCACAGATCAGGCGCTTCGACCTTGACCGGTAGGCGCTCGTCCAACGTGACGGGCACGGCAACGGCGGTGGGCACGGACAACGGCGCGCCAGTCAGGGCAGCCACTTCGCGCGCCACGCCCAGGATGGACAGGCAGTCGGCGCGGTTGGGCGTCATCTTCAGGGTGAAGAGCGTGTCGTCCAGGTCCAGCACTTCGCGGATCGACTGGCCGGGCGTCATGCCGGCGGGCAGTTCCAGCAAGCCGGCGTGATCCTGCGACAGGCCCAGTTCGCGGGCCGAGCACAACATGCCCGACGATTGCACGCCGCGCATCTTGGCCACGCCGATCTTCATGCCGCCAGGCAGCTCGGCGCCGACGCGCGCGAGCGGCACCGTCAGGCCGGCGAAGGCGTTGGGCGCGCCGCACACGATCTGCAGCAGCTCGCCGGAGCCATCATCCACCTTGCAGACGCGCAGCTTGTCGGCGTCGGGGTGCGGCGCGATTTCGACGATGTGGCCCACGACCACGCCGCTGAAGGCGGGTGCGGCAGGCACGGTGTCTTCGACTTCCAGGCCGGCCATGGTGAGCCGGTGCGCGAGTTCATCGGTGGCGATCGCGGGGTTGACCAGCGTACGCAGCCAGGATTCGGGAAATTGCATGATCAGCCGTCTGTTATTCGTTGAACTGGCGCAGGAAGCGCAAATCGCCTTCGTAGAACTGGCGCAGATCGTTGACGCCGTAGCGCAACATGGTCAGGCGCTCGAGCCCGGAACCGAAGGCGAAGCCGATGTAGCGCTCGGGATCAAGGCCGAAGTTGCGCACCACTTGCGGGTGCACCTGGCCCGAGCCGGAGATCTCCAGCCAGCGGCCGCGGTTCGGACCCGAGGTGAACATCATGTCGATTTCGGCGGACGGTTCCGTGAACGGGAAGAACGACGGGCGGAAGCGCACGGCCAGGTCGTCGGTTTCAAAGAAGCAGCGCAGGAAATCGGTGTACACGCCCTTCAGGTCGGCGAACGAGATGTCCTCGGCGATCCAGAGCCCTTCCACTTGGTGGAACATGGGCGAGTGCGTGGCGTCGCTGTCGACGCGGTAGGTGCGCCCAGGCGCGATGACCTTGATGGGCGGCTTGTGCATGCGCGCGTAGCGCACCTGCATGGGGCTGGTGTGCGTGCGCAGCAACAGCGGCTGACCGTCGGCGTCGTTCATGTCGACGTAGAACGTGTCGTGCATGGAACGCGCGGGATGGTCCAGCGGGCTGTTCAAAGCGGTGAAATTGGTCCAGTCGTTTTCCACTTCGGGGCCGTCGGCCACGTCGAAGCCTATGGAACGGAAGATCTCTTCCACGCGTTCCCAGGTCCGGATCACCGGATGGATGCCGCCCGGCGCGCGGCCGCGGCCCGGGAGGGTGACGTCAATGGTTTCGGATGCCAGGCGGGCGTCCAGTTCGGCCTGTGCCAGCGCGGCGCGGCGCAGGTTCAGAAGCTCTTCGACCTTTTGCTTGGCCTGATTGATCCGGGCACCCATCTCGCGCTTCTGCTCGGGTTCGAGCTTGCCTAGGGCTTTGAGCAGCACCGTCAGTGCGCCTTCCTTGCCCAGGAACCGAGCCTTTGCATTTTCCAGCGCAGCAGCATCCGTGGCGGCGGCGAAGCGTTCTTGCGCCTGGGAGACCAGGTCGTCAACCGTTTGAGTCATGAAATCCAGCCTTCAAAACGCAAACGGGGCCATTACAGCCCCGTTTGCAGCGATGCGCGATGAGTTAAAGCGCGATCAGGCAGCCAAGGCAGCCTTGGCTTGCTGCACGATGGCGGCAAAGCCGGCCTTGTCGCGCACGGCCAGGTCGGCCAGAACCTTGCGGTCGAGTTCGATCGAAGCCTTCTTCAGGCCAGCGATGAACACGCTGTAGCTGACGCCATGTTCGCGGACGGCGGCGTTGATACGCGTGATCCACAGAGCACGGAACGTGCGCTTCTTGTTACGACGGTCGCGGTAGGCGTATTGGCCAGCGCGCATGACTGCTTGCTTGGCAATACGGAACACATTACCGCGGCGGCCACGGTAACCCTTGGCGGCGGCAATGACTTTCTTGTGACGTGCGCGGGCAGTTACGCCGCGTTTGACGCGAGGCATAGTAGATCTCCCTTAGATCAAGCGAAAGGCATCATGGCCTTGACGGAGGCCACGTTGGATTCATGAACCGCCGTCGAGCCGCGCAGTTGACGCTTGGCCTTGGTGGTCTTCTTGGTCAGGATGTGACGCTTGAACGCCTGACCACGCTTGATGGAGCCGCTGCCGCGAACCTTAAAGCGCTTGGAGGCGCTTTTCTTGGTTTTCATCTTGGGCATGTTGATTCCCTAAACTAAACACTCATTGTTGATTTACATGACGCCAGGTGCTTGACGCATGAAGGGCCGATGTAGCCTTTCATGGCGGCAAAACTTGGGGACCTGTTGCCACTTCTGGGGGGTACTTCTTGGGTACTTCCCGCCAGCATTCCTGCCCGGCGGCTTCTTCCCTCGGCGGATCAAATCTGATCCAGATCCGGGAAAGCCTTTGATTATATGGTGATTTCCCGTATTTTGTCGAGTCGCCCGGCATGGCGTGCGCCTGACCCACATGGGATAGGTGCCGGCAATCATACGCCCGGCCGCCGGTACTGCACCGCCTGGGCGATATGGCGCGCGCCGAGGGCGTCCTCCCCTTCCAGGTCGGCGACCGTGCGCGCCACCCGCAGCGCGCGGTGCATGGCCCGGGCCGAACCGGCCAGACGGCGCATGGCCTGCAGCAGCAAGGCCTGAGCCTCTTGGTCCAGACGACAATGCTCGTCCAGTTCCGCCCCCGCCAACGCCGCATTGGGCTTGCCTTGGCGGGCAGACTGGCGCTCGCGGCAGCGCGCCACGCGCTCCCGGACCGGATCGGACGCCTCTCCCGGCGGTTTGCCCATCCATTCGGGGTCGGATGGCGGTAGAGCCACATGCAGATCGATGCGGTCCAGCAAGGGCCCCGATATCTTGCCCGCGTAACGCGTCACCTGGTCCGGCGTGCAGGCGCAGGCGCGCCCGGGATGCCCGCGCCAGCCGCAGGGGCACGGGTTCATGGCCGCCACCAGCTGGAAGCGGGCAGGAAATTGCGCCGCCCGCAGAGCGCGCGCGATGACCACCCTGCCCGTCTCCAGCGGTTCGCGCAGGGCCTCCAGCGTGCGCCGGCTGAATTCCGGCAACTCATCCAGGAACAGCACGCCATGATGCGCCAGGCTGATCTCTCCCGGACGGGGACGGCTGCCCCCGCCCACCAGGGCCGCCGCCGTGGCGGAATGGTGCGGCGCCCGGAACGGCGGCTGCCCCGCCGGCGCGTCGGACAAGCCTGCCAGCGCGGCCACCGCAGCCACTTCCAGCGCCTGGCTGCGCGCCAGCGGCGGCAGCAGGCCCGGCAAGCGCGCAGCCAGCATGCTCTTGCCCGCCCCCGGCGGCCCTATCATCAAGAGGCTATGGCCGCCCGCCGCAGCCACCTCCAAGGCCCGCCGCGCGCCCGGCTGCCCGCGCACGTCCGACAGGCACGGTCCCGGCGCGGCGGCCGGCCAGGGCCTGGGCATGGCATCGGGCAACAGGCAGGCGCCGGTCGCGTGCGCAGCCACGTGGGCCAGGGTGCGAGCCGACAGCACTCGCAAGCCTGGCACCCAGGCGGCCTCCTCGGCGCTGCCTGCAGGCAGGATAAGCGTGGCGCCGGGAGCCTCCCGGGCAACACTCAGCGCGATGACCAGCGGCGCCGCGACAGGCACCAGCGCGCCGGTCAGGGACAGCTCCCCGGCCAGCACCAGGTCGGCCAGGGCCGGATCCTGGACCGGCGATTCCGCATCGCGGGCATCGACCGGCGCGGCCAACTGGCCAGAGGCCAGCAACAGGCCCAGGGCGATGGGCAAATCGAAACGGCCTGACTCCTTGGGGATGTCGGCGGGCGAAAGATTGACGGTGATCCTGCCCGGCGGGAATTCGAAACCGCTGTTCAGGATGGCCGCGCGCACGCGCTCGCGGCTTTCGCGCACCTCGGTGTCCGGCAGGCCGACCACATTGAAGCTGGGCAGGCCCGGACCCAGATGCGTTTCCACCCGCACCGCATGGGCGTCCAGGCCACACAAGGCGCGGCTGGCAAGTACGGCTAGCGTCAAGACGATCTCCGAGTAAGAGCTAGGGTCCGCCAGTATCCGCAAACGCGAGGCCGCCGCGGCGGCGGCCGTGACAAAAGCATCCTGCCAGCCTGCCTCAAGCCCACGCCCAAAATGCAAACGGCCGCGGAATCGCGGCCGTTCGTGGGCAATATCCGGGCCGGCCGCTGCGCGGCCGGCGCAGGCTTACTTGTCCAGCGCGGACAGGCGCGACTCCAGCTGCTGCACCTGCGCAGCCAATTGATCCACCCGGGCGCGGGTGCGCGCCAGCAGATCGGACTGGACGTCGAATTCCTCGCGCGTGACGAGATCCAGCTTGGAGAACGCCTGCGTCATCATCGCGCGCACGTTGCGCTCCACATCCGCGGCCGGACTGCGGGCGATCAGGTCGGAGATGTTCTTCTGGATGTCTTCCATCCACTGGGTGCGATTGTTCATGACGGCCTCACTATGTTCTTGATGCCTCAAGTGTAGTGCGTCGGCGCGCGGTTTCCGGGCCGGCAGCCAAAAAAAGGGCCGCCTCCATCCAAAAAAAGAGGGCGGGCCGCATGCGGTGACCGCCCTTCAAAGCACAGGAGAAAACCGGGCTGCCATGGCGGCAACCCCCTACCAACATCGTTACGGGCAACCCATCTGGCTTGCCGACTGAGTGAACGTATCCGACGACTGTTTGCATTGCGTCGCCAACTGCGTCTTGTCGCTGACCGCGCCCCATTGCGCCCTGGCCGCGTCCAGCTGTTCCTTGATCGCGGCGGCAGCCGGATTGCCGCTGCCCAGTTTGTCCATGCAGGCGTTGACCTTGGCGATGTAAGCCTCGCACTCGGCCGGAATGGACGCCGCAGCGCCCGCCGCGGGGGCAGCCGTGGAAGGTGTGGTCGCGGGTGGAGGCGGCGCCGCAGGAGTCGTAGCAGCAGGCGCGGGAGCGGAAGCGGCCGGCGCGGCGGCCTTTTCTTCCTTGTTGCAGCCGGCCAGCGCGGCAAGCGACGCGGCCAGGACCAGAGTGTAGAAAGCCTTGCGGTGGATCTTCATGACTACCCCTTCCCGTTCCTGCTTTCTTGTGGGAGTTCCTTCGACACCAGAACTCCGCCTGCGGCCCAGCCTGTTCGGGGACAGGCTTGAACTGGTATTGATTCTTCTGCAGCCGCCCCTCGACAACAAGCTGGCGGGTGTAAACCCTCGTATCACGCGCCGGCTTCCACTCCACCGATTCGAGCACCTTCCTGCGTCAGCCCTGGCTCTCTGCAATTTGAGCCAGAAGCCCGCCCTGCATGGCTCAGCGAGGAACGACCAGTCCTTCCAAGAGCAGATGGAATAGCTTATATGCCAACATAAAACGCAATAAATTGAGCATCAATTTGCTACAAATATCGGCCTGAAAACATATTTGGTTGCTTGCCCCAAGGACTGGCGCCGCGCACCAACTTGAAGCCGCCTCTCGGTGCGCAAAGCACCAAATTGGTGCGCCCAAGCACAACTTGGGCGCCCCGACCTCCTCTGCGTGGCGATACCCAACATGGCATGGAATTTGCTTGATAGACGAAGCCAACGTGCAACCATGAGAGGAAATGCCATGAAACTCATCATCGCCATCATCAAGCCCTTCAAGCTCGACGAAGTGCGGGTGGCTCTATCCGGGATCGGCGTCCAGGGCCTGACCGTCACCGAAGTAAAGGGATTTGGCCGCCAGAAAGGCCATACCGAGCTGTATCGCGGCGCCGAGTACGCCGTCGATTTCCTGCCCAAGCTGCGAGTCGAGGCCGCGGTGCCCGACCACCTGGTCGATCAGGTCATTGAAGCGATCGAACAGGCCGCCCGCACCGGCAAGATCGGCGACGGCAAGATCTTCGCCGCGCCGCTGGAACAAGTGATCCGCATCAGGACGGGTGAAGCCGGCGAAGCTGCGCTGTAAATAAATAAAGACTCAATGGAGCCTGAAAATGGATAAAGCGGATATCTCCTGGTTGCTCGTCTCTACCCTGCTTGTATTGATGATGGCCGTACCTGGTCTGGCGATGTTCTATGGCGGCCTGGTGCGCAGCAAGAACGTGCTGTCTGTGTTGCTGCAAGTGCTGTGCACGTTCGTGCTGGGCCTGGTGCTCTGGTTCATCTACGGATATTCCCTCGCTTTCACCGAGGGCAACGCCTTCTTCGGCGGCCTCTCGCGCGCCTTCTTCTCCGGCATGTTCACCCCGTCCGACGGCAAATACGCCATGTCGAACTCGTTGACCGAACTGCTGTTTGCCTCGTTCCAGGCCACCTTCGCCGGCATTACCTGCGCACTGATCGTCGGCAGCTTCGCCGAACGCGCCCGCTTCTCGGCCGTGCTGGTGTTCACGGTGATCTGGTTCACGTTCGCGTACGTGCCGATCGCCCACATGGTCTGGTTCGCGTCCGAAACGGCGCCGGGCCTGCTCAACGCCAAGGGCGCGCTGGACTTCGCCGGCGGCACCGTGGTGCACATCAACGCCGGCGTGGCCGGCCTGGTGGGCGCCTATGTGGTGGGCAAGCGCGTGGGCTATGGCCGCGAAGCCATGCAGCCGCACAACCTGCCGATGACTTTCGTGGGCGCGGCGTTGCTGTGGGTGGGCTGGTTCGGGTTCAACGCCGGCTCGGCCTTGGCTGCCAACGAAAACGCCACGCTGGCCTTTTTCAACACGATGATTGCGACCGCGGGCGCCGTGCTGTCCTGGCTGTTCACCGAATGGGCGGTCAAGGGCAAGCCCTCCATGCTGGGCGCCGCTTCGGGCGCCGTCGCCGGCCTGGTCGGCATCACCCCGGCCGCGGGCCTGGTGGGCCCGGTGGGCGCGCTGGTCATCGGCGTCATCGCCGGCATCGTCTGCGTCTGGGGCGTGAATGGCCTCAAGCGCCTGCTGCGCGCCGATGACGCGTTGGACGTGTTCGGCGTGCACGGCGTGGGCGGCATCGTCGGCGCCCTGCTGACGGGCGTGTTCAATGCGCAGATCCTGGGCGGCCCCGGCTTGGCCGAGCCCGGCATGATCGGCCACCAACTGTGGGTCCAGCTGGAAGGCGTGCTGCTGACCATTGTCTGGTCTGGCGTGGTGGCATGGATCGCCTACAAGATCGCCAACGCCCTGTGCGGCATGCGGGTGCCGGAAGACCAGGAGCGCGAAGGCCTGGACGTCACCAGCCACGGCGAATCGGCCTACCACAGCTAGACGAGAGTCTCCCTGCCCGCCGGACGACAGCGGCGGGCAGGGACGAAAAAATGGCGCCGGGGCACCAAGCCCCCGCGCCATTTTTCATGCAGCGGCGAACCGCCTCAGGCCAGGTCCAGCGTATCCAGGTCCACCGGCAAGGCACGGTTCAAGGCGCTGGCCACCTTCACCCGCAAGGCGTTGGAGTGCGCGCGCCGGACCTCGCGCTTGACGTCCAGCAGTTGCTGCGGATGCATGGAGAATTCGGTCAGGCCCAGGCCCAGCAACAGCCGGGTCATGCGCGAATCCCCCGCCATCTCGCCGCACACGGCGACGGGCTTGCCGGCCCGCTCGCCGGCGTTGATGGTGTGCGCGACCAGCCGCAGCACCGCCGGATGCAGCGGATCGTACAGGGACGCCACGTCGTGGTCGCCGCGATCGATCGCCAGCGTGTACTGGATCAGGTCATTGGTGCCGATGGACAGGAAATCCAGCGCCTGCGCGAAGGGTTCGATGGCGATGGCAATGGCGGGGACCTCGACCATCGCGCCTACTTCCATCTGGGGCGCATAGGCCTGGCCGCGAGCGTCCAGCTCGCGCCGCGCGGATTCGATGGCCGCCTTGGTCGCCACCACTTCGTGCATATGGGCGATCATGGGAATCAGCAGGCGTACCGGCCCGTGGGCCGACGCCCGCAGGATGGCGCGCAACTGCGTCGCGAACATCTCCGGGCGCGCCAGGCAATAGCGGATGGCGCGCTGCCCCAGCGCCGGATTGGTGGCCACGGTGGCCTCGCCGTCCAGCGTCTTGTCCGAGCCTATGTCCAGCGTGCGGATGGTGACGGGCCGGCCGGCCATCACCCTGACCACCGACGAGTAGGCTTCGTACTGCTCTTCCTCGCCCGGCAGGTCCGGACGCCCCATGAAGAGGAACTCGCTGCGGAACAAGCCGATGCCATGCGCGCCGGACGCCAGCGCCAGCGCGGCTTCCTCCGGCAGCTCGATGTTGGCGTGCAGCACCACGTCGATGCCGTCCAGCGTCACCGAGGGCTCGTCGCGCAGCAGGCTCAACTCGGCGCGCTCGTCGGCATAGGCCGATTGGCGGCGCCGGTACTCCTCGAGGATGCGGTTGGACGGGTTGACGATCACCGCGCCGGCCGCGCCGTCGATGATCAGCATGTCGCCGTCGCGGACCAGCTCGCGCACATTGCCCATGGCCACCACGGCGGGCACGGCCATGCTGCGCGCCACGATGGCGGTATGCGAAGTGGGGCCGCCCAAGTCCGTCACGAAGGCGGCGAACCGGCCGCCGCGCAGACGCAGCATGTCGGCGGGCGAAATGTCGTGAGCCACCACCACCAGCGCATCGTCGCCGCCCATGTGGGACATGTCGGGCAGGATGGCCGAGGTGCCGGCCAGCACATGCAGCACCCGTTCGATGACCTGGCGCACGTCGGCCCCGCGCTCGCGCAGGTACTCGTCTTCCATGGCGTCGAACTGCTGGCCCAGGATCTGCCCCTGCGTCGTCAACGCCCATTCGGCGTTGTAGTGACGTTCGGCGATCAGCGCCAGGGTCTGTTCGGCCAGCAGCGGATCGCCCAGCAGCAGGCTGTGCACATTGAGCATGGCGCCGAGCTCGCGCGGCGCATCGGCCGGCAAGGTGTCGGCCAGCTGCAGCAGTTCCTGCTGCGCCGAAGCCAGCGCATCGGTGAGCCGGCTGCTTTCGGCAGGCACGTCCTCGGGCGAGATGCGGTAGTGCGCGACTTCAAGCGCCGCCGCTCCCATGACGACCGCGCGGCCGATGGCATATCCCTTGGCGACGCCTTTGCCGTACAGACACACAACGGGGCTGGCAAAGCCAGCCCCGTTGTTGGGCGCATCATTGAGGGTCGTAGACGAGCCGGCCCGAGCAGCGCTCAGGCCGGCGGATTCGGAAGAAATTCTATTCCTGCTCACCGAATTTGCTGTCGAACAATGATTGAATTTCAGAAAGGGCCTGATCGGCGTCGTTGCCGGAGGCCTCCAGCTTAACCGTCACGCCCAGCCCGGCCGCCAGCATCATGACGCCCATGATGCTCTTGGCGTTCACGCGCTGCGCGCCGCGCGAGATGAAGATCTCGCTGGAAAACTTGCTGGCCAGCTGCGTCAGCTTGGCAGCCGCCCGGGCATGCAAGCCCAGTTTATTGCTGATGACGATGTCTGTATTAGGCATAGGAAATATGGTGGCTGCGGCATGACGCCGCAGTGTTGTTCACAGCAAAACGTCGAACCGCCCTTCGGCCAGAATCGATAGCCGACATAATAGGGCAAATTTCCGCCCGTCAGTCTACACGCAAGACACCTTGAAGCCCCCCAGCCAGCGCCTTCTCGCGGGTTTCGGCCAAGGGCAGATTGCGATAGGTCAGGGCCCGCAGCAGCATCGGCGTGTTCAAACCGGCCAGCACGCAGCATTGGATGCCCTGAGCCTGGGCATCGGAGACGGCGCGCTTGGCAATATTGGCAGGCGTGGCGCCGATCAGGTCGGTCAGCACCAGCACGCCCGCACCGTGCTCCTGCTCCAGAATGTCCTTGAGGACTTCCGGCGCCAGGTCGTCCGGGCGGTCTTCAGGCTGGATGTCGTGTATGGCCAGCATGCCGTCCAGGTTGCCCATGACGTGGCTGGCGCAATCGCGTATCGCCGCGCCCAGGGGCGCGTGCACGACGATGACTATACCTGTGGTCATGACAGGAATCCCGGCGGGTCAAGCTGCCGCGGCAGGGGTCGCCACGGCCTTTTCCAGCGCCTGGACGAACATGCCCGCGACATCGAAACCGGTTTGCTCCGCGATTTCCACGAAACAGGTGGGGCTGGTGACGTTGACTTCAGTGACGTAATCGCCAATGACGTCCAGGCCGACCAGCAGCAGGCCGCGGGCGGCGAGCTTGGGAGCCACGGCCTCGGCGATCTCGCGGTCGCGCGGGGAGAGTTCCTGCGCCACGCCGCGGCCACCGGCCGCCAGGTTGCCGCGGGTTTCGCCAGCCAGTGGAATACGGGCCAGGGAATACGGCACCGGCACGCCGCCGATCAGCAGGATGCGCTTGTCGCCCTTGACGATGTCGGGAATGTAGCGCTGCGCCATGATGGTGCGCGCACCATTGTCCGTCAGCGTTTCCAGGATGGCGTTGAGGTTGGGATCCTTGGGCTGCAGCCGGAACACGCCGGTGCCGCCCATGCCGTCCAGCGGCTTGACGATGACATCGTGATGCTCGTCGTGGAACGCCTTCAGGCGGGCCATGCTGCGGGTCACCAACGTGGGCGCGGTGAACTCGCTGATTTCGGTGATGGCCAGCTTTTCGGGATGGTTGCGGATCGCGGCACCAGTGTTGAACACGCGGGCGCCCTGCGCCTCGGCGTATTCCAGCAGATGCGTGGAATACACGTATTCCATGTCGAACGGCGGGTCCTTGCGCATGACCACCGCGCCGAATTCCGCCAGCGGCAGATCCTGGGCGGAAGATTCGCGCCACCAGTCATGGCCATGCAGATCGGCGTCCGCAACCAGTTCGATGGGGGTAGCCGCGGTCTTGACCGTGCCCGCCTCGATATAGAGATCGCCCTGCATGGCCACGCTGAGCGTATGGCCGCGCGCCACCAGGGCACGCATCATGGCGACAGAGCTGTCCTTGTACGCCTTAAGCAGCGGCAAGGGATCCAAAACGAACAATACATGCATCGCGACACCCTGAACGGACGCCGCCTTCCCTCGCGGGAAGGCGGCTTTATGACATCGTAGCGCAGAGCCGCCCAATTAGCGAACCCGCCGGCGCAACAGCAGACGGCGGGCTGCAAAAGCGGCGTAGCCTCCCTGGAGAGGCTACGGCAGGAGCTCAGGCAGCCGATTCAGGCTTGCCCGCGGGCACGGCCTTTTTCTTCGGCGCCAGCACCATGACCATCTGACGGCCTTCGAGCTTCGGCATGGCTTCGACCTGGGCAAGTTCCAGCAGATCGTCGCGCACACGTTCAAGCACCCGCATACCGAGTTCCTGGTGGGCCATTTCACGGCCACGGAAACGCAGCGTCACCTTGGCCTTGTCGCCTTCTTCGAGGAAGCGGCGCAGATTGCGCAGCTTGACCTGGTAGTCGCCCTCGTCGGTGGCCGGACGGAATTTGACTTCCTTGACCTGGATGACCTTCTGCTTGGAACGAGCTTCGGCTTGGCGCTTCTGCTCTTGGTACTTGAATTTGCCGTAGTCCATCAAACGGCAGACCGGCGGCTCGGCGTTCGGCGCGATTTCCACCAGATCCACGTCGCTTTGCTCGGAAAGACGGAACGCGTCGGCGATCTTGACGATGCCCAGCTGTTCTCCGTCCAGACCTATCAGGCGCACCTCGGGGACGCGGATTTCACCGTTGATGCGATTGGCTTTTTCAGTGGCGATGTTGAAAGCTCCTAGAAATGTTAAGCAGCGCTGCTACCAGGTTGGTTGACGTCGCGACGGGTGGACACGTCCTCGGACAAGCGCGCGACGAATTCGTCGTATGCGATGGCCCCGAGGTCCAGTCCGCCCAGTCCGCGTACGGCTACGGTGCCGTTTTGTTTTTCCTTGTCGCCGACGACGAGGATGTACGGCACCTTTTGCAGGCTGTGCTCCCGAATTTTACGAGTGATTTTTTCACCGCGCAAATCGGACTCTACTCTAAAGCCTTGTTTTTTCAGGCTTTGCGTGATTTCAGCCGCATAATCGGCCGAAGGTTCGGAAATGCAGCATACGACAGCCTGCACCGGAGCCAGCCAGGGAGGCATCGCGCCGGCGTGGTTTTCGATCAGCATGCCGATAAAACGCTCCAGCGAACCGAGAATCGCACGGTGCAGCATGACCGGCGGGCGGCGCTGGTCGTTCTGGTCCACGTACTCGGCGCCGAGGCGCACGGGCATGGAGAAGTCGACCTGGATCGTGCCGCACTGCCAGTGGCGGCCGATGGCGTCCTTCAGGGTGTATTCCACCTTGGGACCGTAAAAGGCACCCTCGCCCGGCGAAACCTCGAACTCGCAGCCGGTGCGACGCAGGCTTTCCATCAGGGCGGCTTCGGCCGTATCCCAGACTTCGTCCGAGCCGATACGCTTTTCAGGACGCGTGGCGACCTTGTACAGCACCTCGGTGAAGCCGAAATCGCGATATACCTTTTGCAGCAGCGCCGTGAAGTCGGCGCACTCGTCCTGCAGCTGTTCTTCGGTACAGAAGATGTGGCCGTCGTCTTGCGTGAAGCCGCGCACGCGCATCATGCCATGCAGCGAACCCGAGGGTTCGTTGCGGTGGCACTGGCCGAATTCGCCGTAGCGCAGCGGCAGTTCGCGATAGGAATGCAGGCCGGCGTTGAAGATCTGCACGTGGCCCGGGCAGTTCATCGGCTTCAGGCCATAGACGCGGTTCTCGGACTCTGTCGTGAACATGTTTTCACGGTAGTTGTCCCAGTGGCCCGTCTTCTTCCAGAGCGAAATGTCCAGGATCTGCGGCGCCTTCACTTCCTGGTAGCCATTGTCGCGGTAGACGGAGCGCATGTACTGCTCCACCTGCTGCCACAGCGCCCAGCCCTTGGGATGCCAGAAAATCAGCCCGGGAGCCTCGTCCTGGAAATGGAACAGGTCCAGTTCGCGGCCGATCTTGCGATGGTCGCGGCGCTCGGCCTCTTCCAGCATGTGCAGATAGGCTTCCTGCTCTTCCTTGGTCGCCCAGGCGGTGCCATAGATGCGCTGGAGCATCTCGTTCTTGCTGTCGCCGCGCCAGTAGGCGCCGGCCACCTTCATCAGCTTGAAGACCTTCAGTTTGCCCGTGGACGGCACGTGGGGGCCGCGGCACAGGTCGATGAAGTCGCCTTCGCGGTACAGGCTGAGCGGTTCGTTCGACGGAATCGAGGCGATGATCTCGGCCTTGTACTTTTCGCCGATGCCCTTGAAGAATTCGACGGCGTCGTCGCGCGACCATTCCTCGCGCGTGACGACTTCGTCCTTCTTGGCGAGTTCAGCCATCTTCTTCTCGATGGCGGCCAGGTCTTCCGGCGTGAACGGACGCTTGTATGAGAAATCGTAGTAAAAGCCGTTGTCGATCACCGGACCGATGGTGACTTGAGCGTCCGGAAACAGCTCCTTGACGGCATAGGCCAGCAAGTGCGCCGTGGAGTGGCGGATCAGGTCCAGGCCATCGGCGTCCTTGGCCGTCACGATGGCCAGACGGGCGTCGCCCTCGATGCGGAAGCTGGTATCGACCAGCTTGGACTCCGAGCCCTCGAACGTCACGCGGCCGCCCAAGGCGGCCTTCGCCAGGCCCGTACCGATCGATTGCGCCACTTCGGCAACCGTTACCGGCCCCGGATATTGGCGCTGCGAACCATCGGGCAATGTGATCTGTACCATCGGGAGTGCTTCCTGGGGGGTTCTGGGAACTAAAAAACAAAATACGGAAACGAAAAACGCGGCCTGAGAGCCGCGTTTCCTGGATTGTCTTGCTGAGTCCTACCGCTGACCTGACACGGTGAAACCCGACGCACGAAAACTTAACGCGACATAGGGCGAAAGTTCCGGGTCGTAGTTCGTGCCAGCGGGAAAAACATGGTGTCTGGACCTATTGGTGCGCGCCGCAGCGGCATGGATCAAAACCAGCAAACAATGCACTGCGCAACAGAAGCTGTGCTTATCGTCCACGATTGTATCACTACTTGCGCCCTTTCCGTGGCAAAAGCGCCACAGCGCGTCCGACCGCCCCCGTCGGTTGCGCCTGCGCGCCGCTGCGCCATAACCCGAAACCTCATCCGTCGTCGCGGCCTAAATCCAGAATGTTTCGGGCGTGCTTCTCGCATATATGACAGGTAGATGGTGCAACAGTCTGATTTTGGCGAGATTCATGTCCCGCAGGGCATGCGAAAACGTAATCTGCCTTCGCAAATTCAGGACTATCCGCGACCTGCGCAATCGACCGCCGGCGTTCCCCCATCCTGCATGTGGAGCATCGATGAAACCTGTCTCAGCGCTCACTCTCAAAGCGCCCCCACACCTCAACCCCGAGCCCGCCGAAACCGGCGACCGCCCGGGTACACGCCGGCACCTGCTCCTGTCCCGGCCGCCGCCCCTTATCAAGGTGGCCATCCTGGACGACCACCCCGTGGTGGCCGTGGGCGTGGGCGCCTACCTGGAGAGCCGCCCGGGCTTCCGGGTGGTCCACCGCGAAACCTCGGCGCGCTCCCTGCTGGAAAAGCTGTCCCACTCGCCCTGCGAAGTCGCCCTCGTCGATTTCTACCTGCCTCTGGAACCCTGGGACGGCGTGAACTACCTGCGGCGCCTGCGCCGCTATCACCCCGCCATGGCCCTCATCACCTTCTCGGCGGGCAGCCGTCAGGAAACCCAGTACGCCGCGTACCGCGCGGGCGCCAACGGCTACTTCGCCAAGGAATGCGGCATGGTGCTGCTGCCGGAGATGATCCGGGGCGTGCTGGCGGGCAGGGAGGAATTCCTCACGGTGCAGGACGGCAAGATCCGCCCGCAGCAGCCGACGCACCCTCATGCGGCCTTGACGACTTCGGAAGTTGAAATACTGCGCCATATCAGCCAGGGCCTGTCCGTCACGCAGATTTCAGCGCGGCTGATGCGCAGCAAGAAGACCATCAGCACCCACAAGCGCCGGGCCATGCACAAGTTGCAGCTGTCCGACGATCTGTCGCTGGCGCTCTACCTGCGCGAGAAGTTCGCCGAATGAACGCCGCCCGGCGTCAGGCCCCATCCGGGGCCTCGGCTCAGATGATCCGCGAGTAACTGGCCGCGGTGCCTGGCGCCTGCAGGTAGCCGTCGAACGCCATGGCGACGGCCCGCACGAAGTACCAGCCCAGGCCGGTTACCTGCAGTTCGCCGGGACGCAGGTTGACCAGGCCCAGCTCGGCCAGATTCGCCATCTGCTGCAGTTCCTGACCAAAGCTGTCGGAGAACCTCAAACCGTGGCGCGCCTCGATCCGGCCAAAGTCCACACGGCCCTGGCACATGATGTCCATGATGATCTCGCGCCGCACCAGGTCGTCCGCGCTCAGCGTCATCCCTCTTTCGACGGCGAAACGCCCTGCTTCGATCGCCGCGTAGTACTCGTCCAGAACCTTGGCGTTCTGGCTGTAGGTGTTGCCGATGCGGCCGATCGCCGACACGCCCAGGGCGACCAGATCGCGGTCTGGTTGCGTGCTGTAGCCTTGGAAATTGCGGTGCAACTCCCCTTTCTGTTTGGCGATCGCCAGTGCATCGCCTTCCAGCGCGAAATGGTCCATGCCGATGTAGGCGTAGCCCTGCTTCAGGAAACCGTCGATGGCGGCGCTGAGCAGCCCCACCCGCGTTTCCCGGTCGGGCAGATCCGCCTCGTTGATGCGGCGTTGCGGCTTGAATCGGGTCGGCAGATGCGCATAGGCATAGAGCGCGATGCGGTCGGGCCGCAACGCGATGACCTGGGCGATGGTACGGGCAAAGGACTCCGTGGTCTGCAGCGGCAGGCCGTAGATGAGGTCCATGTTGACCGAGACATAGCCCAACGCCCGCGCGCTCTGCATCAGCGCCCGCACGTCCTCGAATGATTGCACGCGATGCACCGCCGCCTGCACCCGCGGATCGAAATCCTGCACGCCGAAACTCAGGCGGTTGAAGCCCAGTTCGCGCATGTGGGCCAGGCGCTCGGGCGTGGCGGTGCGGGGGTCCACCTCGATAGAGATTTCCGCATCGGTTTCGAATCGGAACGCGCGGCGCAGATTCGCCATCAGGCCCGACAGCTCCTCGTCCGACAGGAAGGTCGGCGTGCCGCCGCCGAAATGCAATTGCGACACGGGCACGCCTTCGCCCAGCTCGCGCACATGCAGCTCGATCTCGGCAGCCAGGGCGTCCAGATAACGGGCGGCGCGGCCGTGATGGCGGGTCACCACCTTGTTACAGGCGCAGTAATAACAGACCGACTCGCAGAACGGGATGTGCACGTAGAGCGACAGAGGTTCCGCAGGCGCCGCCGCGCGACGCTGCTGCAACGCCTGCCGGTAATCCTGTTCGCCGAAACCGCCGTGATACCGGTCCGCCGTGGGGTATGAGGTGTAGCGAGGGCCATTTTTGTCCAGCCGCGCCAGCAATTGGGGCGGGAACAAAGGGCTGGCGGCGGAGGGCTCGCGGGATTCAGTCTGTAATGGGCGTAGGGCGGCTTGCATACCTGGAATTATTCGCCTGTGCCGGCCAATGCGGCTTGATCTTGCGCAAACCCCGGCGATCTTCCCGCCGGACCAATCCCCACGTCCCGCATCAACCCGAGGAACGCGCGCGCGGCCTAGCCCCCGTAAAATGCGGCCTTGTTAAAGATGCACAACACGGAAAACCACCATGGACACTGAACTGGACGGCCGCCTGCTCGCCATGCGCCAGGCGCTGGCGATTGCCATCGCCCTCTCGACCCGCAGCAGCCCCCAGGCCACCGACATGGCGCTGGAACTGCTCAATGACCTGAAAGCAGGCATGGACAGCACGCCCTCGGACAGTCCGTTCGAGAAAGCGGAATGGGTGGTGGGCGCACAAGACGAGCTGGACGGCATCGCGCGGCTGGTGCGCGCCTTCACGCAGACGCCGGAGCCGGATGGCGAGGCGCAGTAGCCTGCTCTAGCGAGGCGGCGCGCCTGCCGCCATGCCGCAAGGCGCGGTGGGCGGCGTCGCGCGCCAGTACAGGCCAGGAAAGTTCCGTCCGACCGCGACGAACCCCGGTCCGGGCGCCTTCAGTTCAAGTTCCAACGCGCCGCATGCGTTCGCCATGTCCTTCGGCACCCAGGGACTGAAGCGGAGTTGCCCGTCTATCAACACCAAAGGCTGCTCCGGCAGGCGTAGCGCCAGCGCCCCTGCTTCGTCGGGCGGCCCCGATATCAACCTGACCGGCCCGCCCAGCGCGGCCTTGGCGGGTTCATGCAGGGCATCGGCCAGTGCCTGGGCGTCGAAGTAGCGCCAGTCCGACGCCTTGCGCGCCAGCCCTGCCACGCCCGGCGAGTTCAGCACGACCCGCGCCATCAACAGCGCCTGGACCAGCACAAAGACCAGTACGGCATCGCGCCGCCGCACGCCCCCCCAAGCGCCGCCGCGCATCAGTTCCATCGCCGCCGGCACCACGAACAGCAGATAAGGCGTGCCCCAGTGCAATTGCACGTGCGAGCCGCTGGCAAGCGTCATGACGCTGACGAAGGCAAGCGGCGTGAAGCCGAACGACAGCAGAATAGCGCGGCCCGCATCGCCCGGCTGCGGCTCCGCCTCCACGCTGGCCATGGCTGCGCCGCGGCGTGACAACCACCACAAGACACCCAGCAGGATCCAAGCCGGCATCGCGCGGTTCAGCAACTGGTCGCCCCACCATTGCGCCACCTCCGCCACGCGGCTGCTCCAAGGCAGACCCGCGGCCAGCGATGAGGCCATCGCGTAATTCAGGGGTTCGAAGTCGTTGTAGGCCAGCCAGCACAGATGAGGGGCAAAGACCGCCAACGCCGTCAGCGCCGCCACCTGCAGGCCGAAGCGATACATGGGGTCGCGCCAGCCGCGTTGGCTCAACCAGAACACCAGCACGGCGGCGCCCGCCACCGCGCTCTGGTACTTGGACAAGGCTCCCAGGCCCAGGCAGACGCCCAGCACGATCCACCACCCGATCCGGCGCGTGGTCCAGGCCTTCCAGCATGCGGCGGCGCAGCCCACCGCCAGCGGGATCAACACGATCTCGTGGTTGTAGAAATGCAGGCGGCCGTTGTAGAAGGTGACGCACAGGCCAGCCAGCAACGCCGCCCGCGCGTAGCCGCTGCCACGCATGTCCCGCAGCCAGCGCCACAGCAGCGCGAAAGCGCCCAGGGTGCAGAGCGCGCCGACGATGTAGCTCGTCCAGGCCGACCAGCCCAGCAATTGCACCGCGGGCCACAGCAGCCAGGTCGGCAACGGCGGATGCTTGTAGTAACCCCATTCCAGGCTGCGCACCCAGGTGAGCTGCTCGATGTTATCGGTGGGAGGCGCAAGGGCCGCCCTGTCCAGCAGCGTCAGCCATGCCAGCGCGAACACCGCCATGCCCGCGCCGATCCGCCAGCCCTCGGACCCGAACGTCCGCTCCGCAACTTCCTTCACTTCCCTCTCCCTTGTTGCCGGCGCCGCGCGCTGCTTCATGCCTTTCATCGGGCGGGACGGAGTATGGGATGGCCCCTGCTCGCAACAGCGGCGATTCTGTTCGGGATTTGTCGGGAAACTGTAAAGCGCGCAAGGCGTTCCTAACTGGCCTGACCACCTATTAGAAAGAGGTGAAATCCCTGTGATCGTTTTCCCTTGAAATGCAAAATTCTCCTTCTTATTCAAAGAGGAGATGCCTATATTTAGTGGCCTGACCACTTGGCCTCAAGTTCCCGCCTGACCCGCCGATGAACACCTTCCAAGCTGCTGCCGTCACCCGCCTGTACCGCGTCATCGCCGACCAGATCGCCGGTCGGATCCGGGCCGGCGAATTCCCTCGCGGCGGCCGCCTGCCTTCTGAGCGAGAGCTGGCCGAACAGCTGCAAGTCAGCCGCGCGTCGATCCGCGAGGCCCTGATCGCGCTGGAAATCGAGGGCTATGTCGAGGTGCGCGTGGGTACCGGGGTCTTCGTCACCGCCGCCCGGGAAGCGGCCACGCCCGCCATGGGCTACTCCGCGCCGGGACAGGACGGCATCGGCCCCTTCGACCTGCTGGAAGCGCGCATGCTGATCGAACCCGAATGCGCCGGCATGGCCGCGCAGCATGGGTCACCCGCCCAGATCGCCGCCATCCGCGACGCTCACGAGGGCATGTCGCTAGGCAATTCGCCCGGCCGCCACGACCGCGAATTCCACAACGCCATCGCCGCGGCTTGCGGCAACGCCGCGGTCGCGGCCTCGGTGGCTCATTTGTGGGAATTGACGCAGACCAGCCCGGTGTACAGCCGCATGGAGGATTACTTCGTCGACACCAAGGTCTGGGCGATCGCCCATGCAGAGCATCAGCGCATCCTGATTGCCATTCAGGCGCGCGACCCGATCCGCGCGCGGCACGCCATGCATGCGCATCTGCTAGGCATCCTGGCGCGCCTGCGAGAGGACTTTGGCGACGACAACGGCGCGCCGCAATGGTGCGCGGCACGCTGAAGAGCACCCATACGAAGCATTGTTGTAGCGGCTCCACCCGTAGTACCCCTGAAAACACAGGTGGCATGAGGTTTGCTTGCCAGAGCACGGCATCCGCGACGCGGACACCTGTCAGATCCTTTCCAGCCCGGAGGCTCGCAGTGAAATCGAAAAAATGGTTCTCCCTAAGCATCGGCGCACTGGTCCTCGCGGCCGCGCTGCCCGCCACGCAAGCCCTGGCCCAGACCAAGGGCGGCACGCTGAACATGATCGTCCAGCCCGAACCGCCGGTGATCGTCACGGCCATCAACCAGCAGGGCCCCACGCAATTCGTCGCTGGCAAGATCTACGAGAGCCTGCTGACCTACTCCACCGAATTGAAGCCGCAGCCCGGCCTGGCGAAATCGTGGGACGCCTCGGCCGACGGCCTCACCTACACCTTCCACCTGCAGGACAACGTCAAGTGGCACGACGGCAAGCCCTTCACGTCCGAGGACGTGGTGTTCTCGCTGGCGGACATGCTGCCCAAGACCCATGCGCGCGCCCGCGTGATCCTGAACAAGTTCGTGGAATCGGTGCAGGCGCCGGACGCGAAGACGGTGGTCGTCAAGCTGAAGACGCCCTTCCCCGCCTTCATGCTGATGTTCGAGCCGGGCTTCGCGCCCATGATGCCCAAGCACCTCTATGCGGGCACCGACTACATGACCAATCCGGCCAACCAGAAACCGGTAGGCACCGGCCCGTTCATGTTCAAGGAATGGAAACGCGGCGAATACATCAAGCTGACCCGCAACCCCGACTACTGGAAGCCGGGCAAGCCCTATCTGGATGAGTTGGTGTTCAACGTCATCCCCGATTCGGCCTCGCGCGCGGTGGCCTTCGAGCGCGGCAGCGTGGACGTGCTGCGCGGCGGCGACGTCGACAACGTCGATATCAAGCGCCTGCGCGCCCTTCCCAAGGTCGAATACACCACGGCCGGCTGGGAGATGTTCTCGCCGCAGGCCTACCTGATCTTCAACATGCGCAAGCCGCCCTTCGACAACCTGAAGGTGCGCCAGGCGGTGATGGCGGCGATCAACCGCAACATGGTGGTCAACAACATCTTCTTCGGCCTGGGCAAGGTCTCCACCAGCCCCTTCGTCACCACCGAGATGTTCTACGACAAGAACATGCCGCCGCTGGCGTTCGACATGAAGAAGGCGCGCGCGCTGATCAAGGAATCCGGCGTCAAGCCCGAGGACTACACGATCCGCCAGCTGAGCTTCCCCTACGGCTCCACCTGGGACCGCCTGGGCGAATACACCAAGCAGGCGCTGGAGCAGCTGGGCTTCAAGGTCAACCTGGAAGCCACCGACGCAGGCGGCTGGGCCAGCCGCACGGGCAACTGGGACTTCGACATGACCACCACCTTCACCTACCAGTACGGCGACCCCGCGCTGGGCGTGCAGCGGTTGTATGTCTCGTCGAACATCGTCAAGGGCTCGCCGTTCGCCAACGTGCAGGGCTACAGCAACCCCGAGACCGACAAGCAGTGGGAAGCCGCCGCCTCCGAGGTGGACCCCGCCAAGCGCCAGGAGCTCTATACCAAGCTGCAGACCACGCTGGTCAATGAGATTGCCAACGGCTTCCTGGTGGACATGGAATTCCCCACGCTCTATCGCGGCAACGTGAAGAACCTGGTCAAGACCGCCATCGGCCTGAACGAAACTTTCGACGACGTGTACATCGAGAAATAAGCGCCGCAGGACGCCGCCGCGACACGCCTGCCGCGGCGGCGGATGCCGGCCGGACAAAAAGGGCTGCCTCAGGCAGGCCGCGTCCGACCTGAGAGGATCCAGAGCATGAAATTCCTGTCTTTTCTCGTTTCGCGCATCGGCAAGGCCCTGGTGGTCGTGCTGGGCGTGGTGATCATCAATTTCTTCCTGATCCGCCTGGCTCCCGGCGACCCCGCCGCCGTGCTGGCGGGCCAAGCCGGCGCGGGCGATGCCGCCTACGTCGAACAGCTGCGCGTGGCCTTCGGCCTGGACAAGCCCATCCTGACTCAGTTGATGCTCTACCTGAAAGGCGTGGTGCAGCTGGACCTGGGCTTCTCGTACCGCAACCACGTGCCGGTGCTGGACCTGATCCTGGAACGCCTGCCGGCCACCTTCTTGCTGATGTCCTGCGCCTTCGTATTTTCCATCGTGCTTGGCGTCTTCCTGGGCGTGGTGGCGGCCAAGGCCCGCTACCGCAACAAGCGCCGCTGGATCGATAGTTCCGTCATGACGGGCGCCCTGGTGCTGTATGCCACGCCGCTGTTCTGGCTGTCGCTGATGGGCATCCTGCTGTTCTCGGTGGTGCTGGGCTGGCTGCCAGCCTTCGGCATGGAGACCGTGGGCGCGAACCTGAGCGGTTGGGCGCGCGCGGGCGACATCGCCCAGCACCTGATCCTGCCCACCGTGACGCTGGGCTGCTTCTTCATGGCGGTGTACGTGCGCCTGACGCGCGCCTCCATGCTGGAAGTGATAGGCATGGATTTCGTCAAGACGGCGCGCGCCAAGGGGGTGAGCCCCGGCCGCGTGATCCGCGCTCACGTGCTGCGCAATGCGCTGCTGCCGGTCATCACCTTCGCCGGCATCCAGCTGGGGCAGATGGCGGGCGGCGCGGTGCTCACCGAAACCGTGTTCGCCTGGCCCGGCATCGGCCGGCTGATGTTCGACGCGCTGCTGCAACGCGACTACCAGTTGCTGCTCGGCATCTTCCTGGTCACCTCCATCATGGTGGTGGTGTTCAACCTGCTGACCGACGTGCTGTACCGACTCATCGACCCGCGCATCGGCGCGGGCGCGCAGCAAGGAGCCGCCGCATGAAGTCCTTTGTCCGGCGCTACATGCGCAATTACGGAGCGGTGGCCGGACTGGCCATCATGCTGATCGTGGTCCTCGTGGCCCTGGCCGCGCCGCTGCTGTACGAAGAATCGCCCTGGATGATGGTGGCCGACCCGCTGATTCCGCCGTTCACCAACGCCGACTACCCCTTCGGCACCGACATGCTGGGCCGCGACATCACGGCCGGACTGGTCTGGGGCGCCCGGGTTTCGCTGATGGTCGGCCTCTTGTCCACCGCCGTGGCGCTGGTCTTCGGCATCGTGGTCGGCTCGGTGGCGGGTTACTGCGGCAGCCGCGTGGACGACGCGCTGATGCGCTTCACCGAATTTTTCCAGACCATCCCGCAACTGGCCATGGCCGTAGTGCTGGTGGCGATCCTGAGCCCCTCGGTCTATTCCATCATGGGCGCGATCGCCGTGGTGTCGTGGCCGCCGGCCGCGCGGCTGGTGCGTTCGGAATTCATGACGCTCAAGCAGCGCGAGTTCGTGCAGGCCGCCATCGTCATCGGACAGACGCCAGCCCGCATCGTCGGCACCCAGATCCTGCCCAATGCCATGTCGCCCATCATTGTGTCGGCGTCCTTCATGGTCGCCACCGCCATCCTGACGGAATCGTCGCTGTCCTTCCTGGGGTTGGGCGACCGCAACCTGATGAGCTGGGGCTTCATGATCGGCGCCGCGCGCACCATGATCCGCGAGGCCTGGTGGATGAGCGTCTGGCCCGGCGTGGCGATCCTGCTGACCGTGCTGGCCATCAACCTGATCGGCGAAGGCCTGAACGACGCCCTCAATCCGCAGCTGCGCAAGCGCGGCGAATAGGAGGACGCCATGAACGCATCCACGCCCCTGCTGTCCATCCAGAACCTGAGCATCGCCCTGCCCAAGGGCGGCGACCGCCCCTATGCCGTGCAGGACGTGTCCTACGACATCCGCGCCGGCGAAATCCTGTGCATCGTCGGCGAATCGGGTTCGGGCAAATCCATGAGCGCCAACGCCATCATGGGGCTCCTGCCCGATTACCTGACGCCGCAGCAGGGCCGCATCCTGTTCCGCGGCCAGGACCTGCTGCGGCAGGACGAAGCCACCCTGCAAGCCATGCGCGGCAAGGACATGGCGATGATCTTCCAGGAGCCCCTGTCGGCGCTGAATCCGCTGATGACCGTGGGCGAACAGATCAGCGAAGTCATGCGCGTGCACAACGCCTATCCCGGCACCCAGCGCCTGGCCCGCACGCTGGAACTGCTGGCTTTCGTGGGCCTGCCCGACCCCGCCACGCTCTACCACGTCTACCCGTTCCGCCTGTCCGGCGGCCAGCGGCAGCGCGTGATGATCGCCATGGCCCTGGCGCTGGAACCCGCGCTGCTGATCGCCGATGAGCCCACCACCGCGCTGGACGTCACCACCCAGGCGCAGATCCTGGCGCTGATCGCCCGCATCCAGAAAGAGAAAGGCATGGGCGTCATGTTCGTCACCCATGACTTCGGCGTGGTGGCCGAGATCGCGCACCGGGTCGCCGTCATGGAAAAAGGCATCCTGGTGGAACAGGGGCCGGCCGAAGAAGTGCTGAACCGGCCCCGCCACCCCTACACGCAACGCCTGATCGCAGCCGTGCCGCACCGCCGCGGCGAAGCGCGCACGGCCGCCGCGGACGACGCGCCGGTGCTGGACGTGCGGGACTTGAAGAAGACCTATGTAGTGGGGCGCGGCTGGCTGGGCGGCAAGCGTGAGGTGCATGCCGTGGACGGCGTCAGCTTCAGCGTGCGGCGCGGCGAAACGCTGGGCATCGTCGGCGAATCAGGCTCGGGCAAGTCCACCATCGGCAAGTGCCTGCTTAAGCTGGTGGGCATCAATGGCGGCCAGCTGATCTTCAACGGCCAGGACATTGCCGCCATGCCGGAATCGCGCTTCCGGCCGCTGCGCCACGACATCCAGATGATCTTCCAGGACCCGTTCGCCTCGCTCAACCCGCGCCATACCGTGGGCCGCATCATCAGCGACGGCCCCGTCGCCAACGGCGTGCCGCGCGCCCAGGCCGAAGCGCGCGTGCGGGAGCTGCTGTCGCTGGTCGGGCTGGACCCGTCAGCCTTCGACCGCTATCCCAACCAGTTCTCGGGCGGACAGCGCCAGCGCATCGGCATCGCCCGCGCGCTGGCGCTGGAGCCCAAGGTGCTGGTGGCCGACGAATCGGTGTCGGCGCTGGACGTGTCCGTCCAGGCGCAGGTACTGCAGCTATTGCATGAATTGCAACAACGCCTGAAGATTGCGCTGGTCTTCATCACCCACGATTTGCGCGTGGCTGCCCAGATCTGCAATGCCGTGCTGGTCATGCATCGCGGCAAGGTGGTCGAGTACGGCTCGCCCGCGCAGATTTTCGACAACCCGCAGCACGCCTACACACGGCAGCTGATCGCCGCGGTCCCCGGCCAGCATTGGGACCCGACCAAGGCGCACGCGGCCTGAAGCGCACAAGAATATTCATGCCCACCAAGGAGAACACCCCATGCAACGCCCCGCCGCCATACCAACCGTACAGATCGACAATGACATGGTCACCGTCACCGAATGGCGCTTTCCGCCCGGCGGCGAAACGGGTTGGCACCGCCACGGCATGAATTACGTGGTGGTCCCGCAGACCACCGGCCCGCTGCTGCTGGATACGCCCGACGGCGAGATCACCAGCCAACTCATCACCGGCGTGGCCTACTACCGGCCCGTGGGCGTGGAGCACAACGTCATCAATCCCAGCGACACCGAATTCGTGTTCGTCGAAATCGAACTCAAGCACGCATAAATAAAGCCAGCGAGGGCAGCCATGAAGGCGTTTTTCTCGGAAGAGCAGCTGCTGCATACGCCGCAGCAATTCATGCGGCTGGGGCGTATCAGCGCGCCGACCGATCTGCCGGCGCGCGCCGAAAGCCTGCAAAGCGCGCTGGCCGCGCGTGGCATCGGCGTGGAAGCGCCGGCCGACTACGGCCGCAAGCCGCTGCAAGACATCCACAGCCCTGACTACCTCGACTACCTGGAAACGGCTTATGCGCGCTGGCAGGCCTTGCGATCGGCCACGGTGGATCCGGGACCCGAGGTGCTGCCCAACCTTTCGCCGTACTACAACGGCCGAGTCGAGCTGGCCGGCCGCGGCCCCTGCCCGTCGCCGTCCATCGTGGCCCAGACCGGCTACTACCTGAGCGACCTGTCCTGCCCCATCGGGCCGCAGACCTGGCGCTCGGCGCTGCGGTCCACCCATAGCGCGGTGGCCGCCGCCGACCACGTCGCCAGCACGGGAGGCATGGCCTATGCCTTGTGCCGCCCGTCGGGTCATCATGCCCACCGCGACCGCGCGGGCGGCTTCTGCTACCTGAACAGCAGCGCGGCCGCGGCCAGCCGGCTGCTGCAGAGCTGGTCCAAAGTGGCGGTGCTGGACGTGGACGCCCATCATGGCGACGGCACCCAGAACATCTACTACCAGCGCGCCGACGTCATGACGGTGTCGCTGCACGCGGACCCCGCCGGCTACTACCCCTTCTATACCGGCTACGCGCATGAGCGCGGCCATGGCGCGGGCGAAGGCTGCAACCTGAACCTGCCGCTGCCGCATGGCTCGGGCAACGACGCCTTCCTGCGGGCGCTGGACACGGCGCTCGCCGCGCTGGCCGGCTACGCGCCGCAGGCGCTGGTGCTGGCCCTGGGCTTCGACACCTACAAGGACGATCCGATCAGCGTGCTCAAGCTGGACATCGACGCCTACCGCGACATCGGCGCGCGCGTCGCCAGTCTGGGACTGCCCACCGTGATCGTGCAGGAAGGCGGCTACATGGTGGAGGCCATCGGCCCCGCGCTGGACGCGTTCCTGCTGGGCGCGGGCCGGGCGGCAGCCTGAGTCCAACCGCCCACATGAGCTCCGTTCCCCTCGCCCTGCCCTCTCCGGCCGCCGCGCGCCAGACCGGCATCCTGCTGTTCTTCGCCGCGCTGGTGGCTTTCGCCACCTTCGACGCGGGGTCCAAGCACATGCTGGCGCGCTACCCCGCGCCGTTCCTGAACATCATGCGCTACTCGGCGGTGGCCGTGCTGGCGGTGGCACTGCTGTGGCGGCACCGCGGCGGGCCGCGCCTGCGCGATGCGGCCGAAAAACCGCTGCTGATACTGCGCGGCCTGCTGCTGGCCACCGTAGGCACCTGTTTCATGACCGCGCTGATCTGGATGCCGCTGTCGGAAGCCACGGCCATCTACTTCACCTCGCCGCTGATCATGGTGGCGTTGTCGCCCTGGCTGCTGGGAGAGCGGGTGCGGCCCGCCCAGTGGACAGCGGTGGCGGCGGGCTTCACGGGCATGCTGCTGATCGTGCGGCCGGGCTCGGACCTGCCCTGGCTGGGTACGCTGCTGATGGCGGTGTCCGCGGTCAGTTATGCGGTGTTCCAGGTGCTGACGCGCAAGCTTTCGGGCAAGGTGCCTGGGCCGGTCCAGTACGCCTACACCGCCTTCATCTGCCTCATCGTCACCGGGCTGCCGGCGCCCTTCTTCCTGCCGGACCCGTGGCCGGATCTGGCCGATACGCTCTTCATCGTCGGCCTGGGCGCCTGCAGCGGGCTGGCGCAGATCTTCCTGATATCCGCGTTTCAGCGCGTGGCCGCGGCGACCCTGGCCCCGCTGAACTACTTCCAGCTGCTGCTGGCGGTGCTGTTCAGCACCTTCTGGTTCCAGCGTCCGCCGGACGGGCTGGCCTTGGCGGGCATGGCGCTGATCATCGCCTCGGGCGTGTTCCTGGCGCTGCGCCGGAGCTGAACCGGTCTTCAGCTGGTTTCGCGCTGCACCAGCTTGAAGCCCAGGTCCACATGGCGCTCGGCGACGGGCTCGCCCGCCAGGTGCCGCATCAGCAGGCCCGCGGCCGATACGCCGATCTGGTAGCGCGGCGTGGCGATCGTCGACAGTGGCGGCGTGGTCCAGGCCGTGCCGGCCACGTCGTGGAAGCCGATGATGGCCATGCGCTCGGGTACCGGCACCCCCAGGCGTCCGCACTGGAACACCGCGCCCTGGGCCAAATCGTCATTGCAGAAAAAAAGCGCGTCGCAGTCGGGATGGTGCGCGCGCAACTGCTCCAGCAGGGACGCCCCCAGACCGATGGATGATTTCTCCGGCGTCATGATTTCCAGGGCCGGATCGTACAGGCCCGCATCCCGCAAGGCCTGGCGGCAGCCCTCGCAGCGGCGCAGCGAACGCGGATCCAGCTGCGCGCCCACGATGCCAATGCGGCGGTAGCCCCGCTCCACCAGATGGCGGCCGGCGGCATAGCCGGAATCGAATTGCGAAAACCCCACGCTCATGTGCTCGCCGCCGTCCAGCGTCTCAATCGTGTGCACGGTCGGAATGCGCTGCGTGTCCAGCAAGTCCCATACGCCCGGATTGTGATCGACGCCCGTCAGGATCAGGCCGTCGGGGGCATGCTGCAGGTACTTGCGCAGCAGGGCTTCTTCCTCGTCCGGCGAATAGCCGGTCACGCCGATCAGCATGTGATAGCCGTGGCGGTCCAGCTCTTCCTTGATCCCCGCGATGATGTCCACGAACACCACGTTGCTCAGCGACGGAATCAGCGCCACGATGGTCTGCGAGCGCGCCGACGCCAAGGCGCTGGCAGCATGGTTGGGCACATAACCCAGTTCCTGGCACACCCGCGCAATGCGCTGGCGCAATTCCTCCGCCACCTTGTCCGGCGTGCGCAGCGCGCGCGATACCGTGATCGCGCTGACGCCCACGCGGCGCGCGACCTCCTGCATGGTGACGCGGCCGGCGCGTGAACTGCGGGGTTTACGGATGGACATCGGTCCTCGGCATGGGTTGGTGAGCGCGTAGTCTGACGCAAAAAACTGGGGCTTGCCAAACGCAAAATGTTAGCGCTAACATTCCTCACAGCATAACCCTAAAAAATTCCCGAAAACGGATAGGAGACAAACATGCGAGCTTCCCCACCGGGGCGGCCCGGCGGTACGCCGCTGGCCCGCGCCGCCGATTGGTGCTTCGCGCTGCAGACCTGGCTGATGGTGGCCTGTCTGGCCGTCATGGTGGTGCTGTTGTTCGGCAACGTCGCGCTGCGCTACCTGTTCAACTCCGGCATCAATGTGTCCGACGAGATCTCCCGGCTGGCGTTCGTTTGGATGATCTTCCTGGGCTCGGTGATTGCGCTGCGCTCGCACCAGCACATCGGCGTCTCCATGCTGGTCGAACGTTTCGGCCCCGCCGCCCGCCGCGTCTCGCACGTGTTCTGCCAGTTGCTGATTCTGTGGGTGCTGTGGCTGATGGCCGAAGGCAGCTGGACGCAGACCATCATTGGCCTGGACACCGTGCTGCCCGTCACCGGCATGTCGTTGGCGGTGTTCAATGCCGCGGCGCTTTATGCGGCCGCCGCCATGGGTATCCTGACCCTGATCGATCTGGTGCGCGTCCTTGCGGGCGGGCCCTTGCCGGCGGAATCCAGCCCCGAAGACCCGCTGGTCTGACGGCTCCGCCCCCAACTTCCTTCCCCCGCCCGGACGCCCGCAATGATCCTGACCGTCTTCCTGCTCGTGCTGCTGGGGCTGATCGCCCTGGGCATGCCTATCGCCTTCGCGCTGCTGCTCAGCGCGATCGCCATGATGTTCCAGCTGGACTTTTTCGATACCCAGATCCTGGCGCAGAACATGCTGTCGGGCGCCAACAGCTTCACCCTCATGGCCGTGCCGCTGTTCATGCTGGCCGGCGAACTGATGAACGCCGGCGGCATTTCGCGCCGCATCGTGAATCTGGCCAGCACCTTCGTGGGCCACATCCAGGGCGGCCTGGGTTATGTGGCCATCTTCGCCAGCGTGCTGCTGGCGGCGCTATCCGGCTCCGCCGTGGCCGACGCGGCGGCGCTGGGCTCGCTGCTCATCCCCATGCTGCGCGAAAAAGGCTACAACGCGGGCCAGGCCTCCGGACTGATCGCGGCCGGCGGCATCATCGCGCCCATCATCCCGCCCTCGATCTCGTTCATCATTTTCGGCGTCGCCACCAATGTGTCGATCACCAAGCTGTTCTTCGCCGGCATCGCGCCGGGCCTGATGATGGGCCTGACGCTGGTCGCGGTGTGGACCTGGGTGGCGCGCAAGCACGGCAGCATCAAGCCCTCGCCGCGCGTCCCCTGGAGCAAGCGCTGGAAGGCGCTGCGCGAATCGCTGTGGGCCTTAATGCTGCCGGTCATCATCATCGGCGGCTTGCGCGGCGGCATCTTCACGCCCACCGAGGCGGCCGTGGTCGCCGCGGTCTACGCGCTGCTGGTCAGCCTGTTCGTCTACCGCGAAATCAGCGTGCGCGATCTGGGGCCGCTCTTCATCAACGCCGCCAGCACCACCGCCATCGTCATGTTCCTGGTGGCCGCCGCCATGGTCTCGTCCTACATGATCACCCTGGCCGACATGCCGCAGGACCTGATCGCGCTGCTTGAGCCCGTGCTGGACCAGCCCAGGCTGCTGATGTTCGCCCTGCTGATCCTGCTGACGCTGGTGGGCACGGTGATGGACCTGACGCCGACCATCCTGATCCTGGCGCCGGTGCTGATGCCGGTGGTCACCAAGGCCGGCATCGACCCGGTCTACTTCGGCGTGATGTTCGTCATGGTGGGCTGCGTGGGCCTGCTGACGCCGCCGGTGGGCACCGTGCTCAACGTGGTCTGCGGCGTCGCCCGCATCAATATGGAAACCATCATCAGGGGCGTGTGGCGCTATGTCGCGGCCTACACGCTGCTGCTGGTCCTGCTGGTGATCTTCCCCGAGTTGATCACCGTACCTGCACGCTGGATGCATTAGAAAAACCCCAAGGAGGAGCACCATGATGAACCGTTTCAAGACCCGCATTCTTGTCCTGGCGACGGCGCTGTCCTGCGCCATCGCTGGCGTCGCGTCCGCCGCCGACGTCAAACCGCGCCTGATCCGTTTCGGCTACGGCCTGAACGAGGAAAGCGTCCAGGGACGCGCCGCGCGTCACCTGGCGCAGGAGCTGGAAAAGATCAGCGGCGGCAAACTCAAGATGAAGACCTTCGGCTCGGCCAACCTGGGCTCGGACGAACAGATGCAAAGCGCGCTGGTGGGCGGCGTGCAGGAAATGATGGTGGGCTCCACCGCGCCGCTGGCCGGCATGGTCAAGGAGTTCGGCGTATTCGACCTGCCCTTCCTCTTCAACAGCGAAAAGGAAGCGGACGCCGTGCTGGACGGCCCCGTGGGCCAGGACATGCTGAAGAAGCTGGAGGCCAAGGGCATCATCGGCCTGGTCTACTGGGAAAACGGCTTTCGCAACATGACCAACTCCAAGCGCCCCATCGCGCGCGCGGAAGACCTGCAAGGCATCAAGCTGCGCGTCATGCAGAACCAGATCGCGCTGGGCGTCTTCAACACGCTGGGCGCGAACGCCGTGCCCATGCCGTTCTCGGAGCTGTTCACCGCCCTGGAAACGCGCACCGTGGACGGCCAGGAGAATCCCATCACCACCATCCAGAGCAGCAAGTTCTATGAAGTGCAACCCTACCTGACCATCACCCGGCACGTCTACACGCCCTGGGTCGTGCTGGCGTCCAAGAAATGGTGGGACACCCTGTCGCCCGAAGAACAAAAACTCATCCGCCAGGCAGCCGCGTCCTCGCGCGACTTTGAACGCCAGGACAGCCGGGCCGATTCCCAGAAGGCCATGACCACGCTGGAGAAGGCCGGCATGAAGATCAACACGGTCTCGCCCGAAGAGGTCGCTCGCATGCGCCAGAAGGTGCAGCCGGTGGTCGACAAGTACACGCAGGAGCTCGGCCCCGACCTGGTCAAGCAGCTCAACGACGAAATCCAGAAGGCGCGCAACTAGCCTTCGCGGCCCGGACGCGCGCCGGGCCGCCACGCAACCGCTGTATACGAGAATCCCATGCCACAGACTCCCCGCAAGCTGCGCAGCCAGAAATGGTTCGACGACCCGGCGCACGCCGACATGACGGCCATCTATGTCGAGCGCTATCTCAACTACGGCCTGACGCGCCAGGAACTGCAATCGGGAAGGCCGATCATCGGCATCGCCCAGACAGGCAGCGACCTGGCGCCCTGCAACCGGCATCACCTGGCGCTGGCCGAGCGGATCAAAGCCGGCATCCGCGACGCGGGCGGCATCCCCATGGAGTTTCCCGTGCACCCGCTGGCCGAACAGGGCCGGCGGCCCACCGCCGCGCTGGACCGCAACCTGGCCTACCTGGGCCTGGTCGAGATCCTGCACGGCTATCCGCTGGACGGCGTGGTGCTCACCACCGGTTGCGACAAGACCACGCCCGCCTGCCTCATGGCCGCGGCCACCGTCGACATCCCCGCCATCGTGCTGTCCGGCGGGCCGATGCTGGACGGCTGGCACGACGGCCAGCGCGTCGGCTCGGGCACGGTCATCTGGCATGCGCGCAACCTGATGGCCGCGGGCAAGCTGGACTACGAAGGCTTCATGACGCTGGCCACGGCATCGTCGCCATCCATCGGCCACTGCAACACCATGGGCACGGCGCTGTCGATGAACTCGCTGGCCGAGGCGCTGGGCATGTCGCTGCCCACCTGCGCCAGCATCCCCGCGCCCTACCGCGAACGCGGCCAGATGGCCTATGCCACCGGCCTGCGCATCTGCGACATGGTGCGCGAGGATTTGCGGCCGTCGCACATCCTGACCCGGCAGGCCTTCGAAAACGCCATCGTCGTGGCCTCGGCGCTGGGCGCTTCCAGCAACTGCCCGCCGCACCTCATCGCCATGGCTCGCCATGCCGGCATCGACCTGAGCCTGGACGACTGGCAGCGGTTGGGAGAAAACGTGCCGCTGCTGGTCAACTGCGTGCCTGCCGGCGAACACCTGGGCGAAGGCTTCCACCGCGCGGGCGGCGTCCCGGCCGTACTGCATGAATTGGCGGCAGCCGGCCGCCTGCACACGGACTGCGCCACCGTATCCGGCAAGACCATCGGCGAGATCGCGGCCGCGGCCAAGACCAACAACGCCGACGTCATCCGCAGTTGCGACGCGCCGCTCAAGCATCGCGCGGGATTCATCGTCCTGTCGGGCAATTTCTTCGACAGCGCAATCATCAAGATGTCGGTGGTAGGCGAGGCCTTCCGCCGCGCCTATCTGTCGGAGCCCGGCTCGGAGAACGCCTTCGAGGCGCGCGCCATCGTGTTCGAGGGTCCAGAGGACTACCACGCCCGCATCGAAGACCCTACCCTGAATATCGACGAGCATTGCATCCTGGTGATCCGCGGCGCCGGCACCGTGGGCTACCCGGGCAGCGCGGAAGTGGTCAACATGGCGCCGCCCTCGCACCTGCTCAAGCGCGGCATAGACTCGCTGCCCTGCCTGGGCGACGGCCGCCAAAGCGGCACCTCGGCCAGCCCATCCATCCTGAACATGTCGCCGGAAGCCGCGGTGGGCGGCGGCCTGGCGCTGCTGCGCACCGGCGACCGCATCCGCGTCGACCTGAACCAGCGCTCGGTCATCGCCCTTGTGGACGAAACCGAAATGGAACGCCGCAAGCTGGAGCCTCCTTACCAGGCGCCCGAATCGCAGACGCCCTGGCAGGAGCTGTACCGGCAACTGGTCGGCCAGCTTTCAACCGGCGGCTGCCTGGAACCCGCCACCTTGTACCTGAAGGTCGTGGAAACACGGGGCGATCCCCGGCATTCGCATTGACGGCGACAGCTATCGGGAGGCTTGGCCATCGCCAGCGCCCGGCTCCTGCGGCGCCGGGCGCGTGACGACATAGGCGGCGCTGGCCACGAAAAACACGGCGACGGCGGCGGCCAGCAGCCACGACGGGTGCGCGCCCCACCAGAACAGCACATAGCCGACGGCCATGCCCAGGCAGGCATAGGTCTTGCCCTTGCGCGACACGGCCCCGTGGTCCCGCCAGGCACGCAGCGCGGGACCGTAGGTCGGACTATCCAGCAGCCATTTTTCCAGCCGCGGCGAAGAGCGCGAAAAGCAGGCCACCGCCAGGATCAGGAATATGGTCGTCGGCATGACGGGCAGAAACGCGCCAATCACACCCAACGCCAGCATCAGGCAACCCAGGCAGAGCCACAGTACTCTAATCATGATGGGCAGCAGGATATCCCAGGTTTTCCAGTCGCTTCAAACGCGCCGCGCAAAGCGCCCGTTTCCGGGTCCGCAGCCACCGGACGGGCCGCCTGGTAGCGTCGCAGCAACAGCATAGAATAATTTGGAATATATATTCACAAATTGGAATTATTGAATAAAAATCGAGCGTGCGCGGGGTTCCGCGCTTCCCGTCGCAAGGAAATGCCATGCGCAACGCAAGCGATTTGCTGGAAGACTCGTACCGCCGGACCGACCGGGCGATGCTACCTCTGCTCTGGCTGCTGTTTGCGGTCGGACTGTGCATGGCTCCTCAATACGGACGATGGGGCGCCGCCATCGGCGTCGGCCTGGCCGGCGCAGGGATACCCTCGCTGCTGATCCTCTGGCGGCCTGGCCGGCTGAGCACCCGCCTGACCGTGGCCTGTGGCCTGATGGTGCTGGCCGCGCTCCATATCCATCTGATGTCCGGCATGGCCGAAATCCATTTCGGCATCTTCGTTCTGCTCTCGCTGCTGCTGGCTTATCGGGACTGGCGCACCATCCTGTGCGCGGCCGTGGTCATCGCGCTGCATCACCTGTCCTTCAATTTCCTGCAGCAATGGGGCTACGGCACGATTTGCTTCGCGGAGCCCAGCTTGCCCATGGTGCTGCTGCATGCGGCCTATGTCGTGGTGCAGGCTGCCGCCCTGGGCTGGCTGGCCTGGAAAATGGAACGGGCCGCAGTGGCGGCCGAGGAACTGGCCCGGCTCAGCGCGCATATCGGCCGCGAGCCCGGCGTGTTCGACCTGCGCTTTGCCGGCCTGGACCTGGACAGCAAGCTGGGCCGCAGCTTCAAGGCCACGATGGACGCCGTGCACCGGACCATGAGCGGGGTCCGGAACACGGCCACCGCCCTGTCGGCCGCAACACGCGACATCATGCAGGACAATCAGCAGTTGGAGGCGCGCACCCGGACTCAGGCCGATTCACTCGAACGAACGGTCACATCGATGCGCGACCTGGCGGTAAACGTCCACGACAACGCCACCAACGCGCTGCGCGCCCAGGAACTGACCGACGAAACGCGGCGCATCGTGGATACAGGCAGCACGGCGGTGGCGGGCGTCGCCGCCGTGATGGGAGAAATCCAGCAGGAGTCCAGAAAGATCTCCGAGATCACCGGCTTGATCGACAGCATCGCCTTCCAGACCAACATCCTTGCATTGAACGCTGCTGTGGAAGCGGCCCGCGCCGGCGAAAGCGGACGCGGCTTCGCGGTCGTGGCCACCGAGGTCCGCGCGCTGGCGCAACGCAGCGCCAGCGCCGCGCGCGAGATCCGCGGCCTGATCGATGGTTCGCTGGAAAAGACGGACAGCGGCTTCCGCCAGGCCGACCACGCCGCCAGCGTGATCCGCGATGTGGTGGCCAGCATCGAACGCGTGGCCGGCATCGTCAGCCAGATCGGCGATGCGGGGCGGGCGCAGGCCACGGATATCGACGAGGTCAACCAGGCGGTGACCCAGATGGACGAACTGACCCGCCAGAATGCGGCCCGGGTGGCGCAAGCTGCCGGCGCGTCGACAGCCTTGCAAACGCAAGCGGCCGAACTGCTGCAAGCCGTGGGCGTGTTCCGCCTGCAGGATGAACGGCAGCCGGAAACCCTGTCCGCCCCAAATGTGGTCGCTCCAGGGCGCGCCGCGCCGCTGGCGCTGGCAGGAGGCTGATACCAGGACTGCGCGAAACGCCTGCCGCCGGCAGGCGCTTCACCGTCCTTTGCAGGGCCAGTTTTTCATGGAAGAATCAAAGCCTCCCATGGCTCCCGCCCCCTGCAACCATGACGCCCTTTGCTTCCATACTCGCTATCCTCGGTGCACTGTGGCTTGGAGCCATGCTGCCGGGGCCCAGTTTCATCATCGTCGCGCGCAAGGCCATCGGCCAGTCCCGGTGGGATGGCCTGGCCTCGGCCTTCGGCATGGGCGCGGGCGGCATGCTGTTCGCCGGTCTGGCGCTGGCGGGCCTGTATTCCCTGCTGCAAAGCGTCGAATGGCTGTACGTCGCGCTGAAAATCGCCGGCGGCGTCTATCTGCTTTACGTGGCTGCCGGCATCTGGCGCAACGCCAGGCAGCCTTTTGCCATGCCCGACAGCGGTGCGCCAGCATCGCGCGATGGTCGTCGTTCCTTCTGGATCGGTCTCACGACCCAGTTGAGCAACCCCAAGACGGCCATCTGGTATGGCAGCATCTTCGCCGCCCTGCTGCCCGGGCATCCGCCGGCATGGACCTATTTCGCGCTGCCGCCCCTGGTATTTCTGGTCGAATTCGGCTGGTATGCGATCGTGGCGCTCTGTTTTTCCACCAAGGGCCCGCGCGAGATTTATTTGCGGGCGAAGAAATGGATAGACCGCGCCGCGGCGGGCGTTATTTCGGCGCTGGGCTTGCGGCTTATTCTCAATGCGCCCAAAAGCGGACTTTGAACGCAGCCGGCACAGTATCAACCAGATTGCGTTGGCAAGTGGCGCCGCAAAGATAGGACCACGCGCTCAGGCCGACAAGGCGCTTGCCATCTGCATCTCGCGCCGCGCCTGCTTGTCCGCGTACATTAATTGGTCTGCTTCCTTGAGTACGGCTTGTAGAACGCTGACCGATGGATCCGCGCTCACGGTGCCAAAGCTGGCGCCTGTATAGTGGAAACTGCATCCCTCGAAGGTATAGGTGCCGCTGAGCAGCGGGGCGAGGCGCGTCCGCATCGATTCAACAGCCTTGTCCGTATCGGGTCCCGGCCTCGCGCCCAATCCGACCACGACGAACTCATCGCCTCCCCAGCGACCTAGCGTGTCTCCCGCAAGCAGACCTGCCGACAGGCGCCGGCCAACCTCGACCAGGAACTTGTCGCCAATGTCGTGGCCATAAGTGTCGTTGATCGTCTTGAATCCATCGAGATCGATAAATGCCACCAGCACGGACTGCTGCGTCCGTTTTGCCAAAGTGAAATACCGCTCCAGTTCGGCCATGACGGCGCGCCGGTTCGGCAAACCGGTCAGCGCGTCATGGTTGGCGGCATGCCGTTCATCTTGACGTCGTCTCACCATTTGCCCGACCACTCGGCCGGAAAGAAGAATCAGGGTCATGCCAACCATTGCCACCACCACCGCCGCCCATATGTGCTGTTTACGCATGGGCGCCAGATAATCGAGCGATGCCAGCGTAATCAATTGGTATTGGGTATTCGGCAACGGCTGAAACCGCGCCAGGTACGGCCTGCCGTCAATGAGCCATTGGTCTGCATGGCGCGTACCGGCAATTGCCTGTATCTCCATGGGTTCGCCCAGATCTTCATCACCGTCGGAAGGCAGTACCAAACCAGGGGGCAATAGCGCGGCAACGTTACGCAGCATGAATGGCGCGGACGAAGCCGTGGTTACCCGGCCCTGGCGATTCACGATCAGCGCAATATGCCGGCCAGCCAGGTAAAGCGCTACGTCGGGCGCGTCGAACTTTACGGTCACCGAGCCCTGCGGCACGTCATTCGTATCCTCGATACGGCTCGCGACGAAGTAGGATGGACTCTTGTTCAGTCGCGCAATACCGAAATAACTCCCGGTGCCATCGCGCAATGCGTCGGCAAGATAAGCCCGGCCCGCGTAAATCATGCCGACAATGCTGTCCGGTTCCGCCCAGTTGCTCGCGGTCACCGTATCGTCCGACATATTGTTCATATAAATGCGCGCGTATTGCAGATCGCCAGCCAGCGCATTCATGAAGTCACCCACTCTGCGCACCAGCGGATCGCGCGTAAACACGGCGGCTCGTTGCTCTCGCGTCAACTCGGCCACCCCAGGAGGATCCGTGCGGTATCGAATAGCCAGTTCGATCACTTGGCCCTGGCGCGCGACCATATTGGCCACGCTTACCATCTCAGTAAACAACCGGCCCATGACGCGCGCGGTCATTCTGGACTCGTATTCAGCGCTGGCGGTCAGGCTGTCGAGCCGTGATGCCTCGATCTCCTGAGACATCCAGCGCGCGAAAACCGCCACCGATGCAACCCACACCACAACAAAACCAAGCGTCACACGACGCACGATGGACCGCCCTTGTCGTCCGCGTCCATATTGCCATGGCGATTCTGCGCTCACACCGTCCCCTGATCCAAATCAGCGTCCTTTGGCGATTATCGGCCCGGTCAATTATCTTTTTGAGGCAGTCGGGCCGGTTAATGGAAGGTGGCTGAATAAATGCCAGCCACGCCGAGTGAACCGCTATCTTTCCATTCTGCGCGCCCTATTTCAACATACGTCTACCTGCTTGACGCACGGAAATGGTCGATCCCGGCTTCCCTTTCTCATCATCCGATGACGGCTCCCACCAAGGCAGCAGTGGTTTCTCCTGCCACGGGAACGGTGAACCAGCGATACAGAATAAGTTGCTTGCCACAAGCCATGCTCGGAAATGCTTGGAACAAGAAAACAAAAAAGCCGCCAAGTCATCGACTTGGCGGCTTTTTCTTTTGCCGTGCTTGACAGCACTTTGCAGGAATTTGGTAGGCGGTATTGGAATCGAACCAACGACCTCCACGATGTCAACGTGGCGCTCTAACCAGCTGAGCTAACCGCCTGCAAAGAAGAAGAATTATATAGTGCTTTTTTAAACTATGCAAATCGTCTTGGAAGATTTTTTGCACTATTTATTGCGTTTCGAAGCTTGTGGCCTTTTGCTTTTGCATAGACCGTCAGACTTCTCTCGCAACGCATTTTGAAGAGCTCCGTGGCGCCGCTTTTCAGCTTTGCCGCGCTGCTTCAAATCGCCCGCACTGCACTACTAAGTTCCCTTCAGCTTCGCGTCTGCGGCTTGCGCTGCAGCAACGAAGAACGAGATTCTATCAGAACTTTTAATCCCTTGCTCAAGCTCCACGCCGCTACTCACATCGACCGCCCAAGGCCGGATCAATTGCACCGCCTGGCCAACGTTTTCAGCGTTCAGGCCGCCGGACAGGATCAGGGGCCGCGACACCGGATCGGCCCTTACCTCATCGAGCAAGGCGTAGTCGAAGCCATGGCCGCTGCCGCCGTAGCCCGCGCTGTAGCTGTCGAACAGCCAGCCCGCGGCTTCGCCGTAGGCACGGCACGTGGAGGCCAGGTTTTCCGCGGTATCCAGGCCAGGCGCCCCGGCGCGGAATGCCCGTAGAAACCGGTGGCCATAGCGGGCGCAGTCCTGCGGCGTTTCATCGCCATGGAATTGCAGCAGCTCCGGTTTGACCTGGTCCAGCACGGCCTGCACCTCGGCCTCTTCCGGGTTCACGAACAAAGCCACCACGTCCACAAAGGCCGGCACCATGCGCCGCAACTGGGCCGCGCGGGTCGGCGTCAGGCAACGCTTGCTCTTGGCGTAGAACACAAAGCCGATCGCATCGACGCCTGCCGCGACGGCGGCGTCGATGTCCTGTTCACGGGTCAATCCACAGATCTTGATGCGTGTGCGCATGAAACTCTTCGCTTGCCTGGCCGCCCTGCGCGGCCTATCAAGTCAGTATATCCGGCGTGCAGGCCGGCCTACACGGCGGGCTGGCCCAGGGAGGCCACGAGATTGTCGAAGCTGCCCTCGGCCAGGCGGAACCACGGGGTCTCCTTGTCGCGGAACGCCGTCATGCTTTCGTAGAGCTTCTTGAACATGGCGTCCTTGGCGCTCATATCCTGGTAGGCGGCAAGCGACGCCTCGTAGCTCGCCTGCAGGACCGGCTTGGGAAACGCCTTCAACTGCGCGCCGCGCGACACCAAGCGGCGCAGTGCGTCCGGATTGCCGGCGTCGTACTTGGCGATCATGTTGGCAGTCGCCATGCGGCACGCCAGCGCCAGCGCGGACTGATACGGCTTGGGCAGTTCATCGTAGGCGTCCTGGTTCACGTACAGGGATAATTGCAGCGTGCCTGCCCACCAGCCCGGGAAATAGTAATTCCGGGCCACCTTGTAAAGCGCCAGGCTTTCATCGTCATAAGGACCGATCCAGGCAACGGCGTCCACGACGCCCTGCTCCAGCGCGGCATAGGTTTCCGCCACCGGCACCTCGACGGGCGTGGCGCCCATGCGCGCCAGCACATGGCGGGCGAAGCCGCCGGCCTTCACCTTGAGCCCGCGCAGATCGTCCACGGTCTTGATTTCTCCGCGAAACCAGCCGCCCATCTGCGCGCCGGTGTAGCCGCAGGGAAAGTTCAGGATGTTGTACTTGTCGAACAGCACGCGCGTGAGCGCCAGTCCTTCGCCCTGCGTCATCCATGCGTTCATCTGCCGCGTATTCAGGCCGAATGGCACGCCGGCGTCAAAGCACAGCGCCGGGTCGATATCGAAGTAGCGGGTCGAGGCTGTATGGCCGCAATCGACGACGCCGTGCTGCACGGCTTCCAGCACCTGACCGGGCTGCACCAGGTCGCCTGCCGGAAAAATCTCGATGCTGAAGCGCCCGTCCGTTACCTCGCTCACATAGCGCGCCACGTCCTCGGCGCCGGCGAACAGGGTCGGCGACTCATTGGGAAAGCTGGAGGCCAGCCGCCATGCAACCTTGGGAGGGGCGGCCACCACCGCCGGCGCTTCGGGCGCGGCAGCTGGCGCAGGCGGCACGGTAGCCGGAGCTTCTTGCGCTTCCGCTGGCGTTACTGGCGGGCTCGGACTGGCGTTTTCCTCGGCCACCGGGACTTCCTGCGCGAACGCCGGAGCGACCAGGGCAACGCCGCCCAGGGCGGTCTGCTTCAAAAACGCGCGGCGTTGCATGGCAAAGGCCTCCATCGGATGCGGGCAGGCGTCGCCGTTGCCGGCGGCATCCCTAATAGGTTTGAGTGAACGGCGACAGCAACTGCGATCCCCCGTCGAGTTCATCCAGTCCGAACTCTTCCGGATAATCGATGGCGGACAGGTACAGCCCGTCGGGCGCGAACGTCGGCGCGCCCAGCTTGCGGTCGCGCCAGGACAGCAATTGCGCCATCCAGTCCACCGGCTCGCGCCCCTGGCCGATCTGCAACAGCGCGCCCATGATGTTGCGCACCATATGATGCAGGAAAGCATTGGCCTTCAGCGTGAACACCAGGAACGGCCCGCGCTCATCGATGTCCAGCCGGTACAGATGGCGCACGGGATGCTTGGCCTGACACTGCGAAGAACGGAAGCTGGAAAAGTCGTGCTCGCCCAGCAAGGCGTTCGCCGCGATCCGCATCGCATCGACGTCCAGCGGCTGGAAACACCAGCCCGCCCGGCCCGCCCACAACGCGGGCCGAACCCGGCCGCGCCACAGCAAATAGACGTAAGTGCGGGCACGTGCGGAAAACCGTGCGTGGAATTCGTCAGACACCGGCTGCGCCCACTGCACAGAAATGCTGGGCGGCAGGAAGGCGTTCACCCCCCGCACCCAGGATTCCATCCGCCGGTCGAGTTCGGTGTCCAGATGGACCACCTGCATCGCGCCGTGCACCCCGGTATCCGTGCGGCCGGCGCAGATCGTCGCCACCGGCCCTTCCACACCGCAGAAACGTCCCAGGGCAGCCTCCAGCGTGTCCTGCACCGTTTGTCGGTGCGGCTGTGTCTGCCAACCCTGCCAGGCGGAGCCGTCGTACGCCAGCCCCAATGCAACTCTAGACATGTATCAAACCCGTGGCCCGCCGACACGGTGCGGTTCGTCCGTGGGCGGTTCGTCCAGGTCGAGATTGATGCTGCCGAGCTTGCGGTTCAGCGCCGCCGTATCCAGCGCTGGCTCGTTGAATTCATAGGTTTCCTCGTCATCGTCGCCGCGCCGTGCGCCGGCCCGCCGCAAGAGCCATGCGATGGCGAATGCGATCAGCGCCAGCACCGCAGTGACAATAACGAGCAGATTGTCGGCCAGCCACGCGGGCATGTCCGAAGTGAGATCCTTGTCCGCCGGCTTGCCGGCAGCCTGCTCCGACGAGGGCGTGCTCGACGGGCCGGCGGCGGAAGGCGTGCCGGCGGCGTCCAGGGCGCCTGCCGTACCCGAGGTACCAGCCGTGCCCGGAGCGCCTGCCGTACCCGGCGTGCCTGCCGCGCCCGGCGTACCTGCCGCACCCGGCGTACCTGCCGCGCCCGAAGCGCCTGCCGCGCCCGAAGCGCCTGTCGCGCCCGAAGCACCTGCCGCGCCCGAAACACCTGCCGCGCCCGAAACACCTGCCGCGCCCGAAACACCTGCCGCGCCCGAAACACCTGCCGCGCCCGAAACACCTGCTGCGCCCGAGGCGCCCGCCGCGCCCGAAGTACCTGTCGCGCCCGAAGCGCCTGCCGCGCCCGAGGTGCCCGCCGCGCCCGAAGCGCCAGCCGCACCCGGAGTACCCGTAGCGCCGGGCCCTCCAGCCGCGCCAGGGGATCCCGCCGCGCCAGATGCTCCACCTGCAGCGCCCTGCTGTCCCACCGCCTTGTTCAAATCATCGACGTTGCTTTGCAGTTGGCTTACGCGCCCCTGGACATCGGCCATGGCACGCTCGGTCGACGTCCGGGCGTCGGCCTGCGCCTCGGCTTGCGCCGGCGCGCTGTCTTGCGCCTGCCCGGAGGACAAGCGCACGCGGTCCTGCGGCTGCGAGGCGCTCGCCACCCCGGCATCGGCGGGAGGAGCGACACTGCCCGAAGCCGCGCCCTGCCCCTGGACCACGGACGGATTCGCGCCCGCCGCCGCACCTATACGCGCGCGATATTTCGCGAACGCCTCGGCATGTTCGTTGAAGATGCGGCGCGCCTCGGCCGGATCCACGGCGCGCACGCTCGCCGCATCGGGAATCGTCAGTCTTTGCCCGGCCTTCACCAGATTCATATTGTTCTGGATGAACGCCTCGGGATTGGCGCGCCACAAGGCCACCAGCATCTGATAGACCGATGCGTTGGGCACGGCATTGCGCTGGGCGATGGCGAACAGATTGTCGCCGGACTTCACATTAACCGAGCGCGAGCCCGTCGCGCGGCCCGGCGTGCCCACCGCTGCCGGCGTGACATCCGCGCTGGTGCCGCGCAGAGGCACCAGGATGCTGACCTGCACCTGGCGCTGCCCCGAACTGGAGCTGATATCCAACAGCAGGTCCACCGCGCCGCTAGTCGGCGGCTGCGAGGCCCGCACACGGAGGTTCTTGCGCGTCGCGTCCAGGCCGTCTTCGACCCGGACCACCATGCTTGCCAGCGGAACCGGCGGCTTCAGGCCCACACGTTGCCATGCAGACTCGTCCGCCACCGACACTTTGAGCGAGGCAATCTCGTCAGGCGTCAGTTCCTGCAATCCCACCACTGCCTGCAGCGGCGCGCCCGGCACGGAAACCACCCGCGAATGCCCCACACGCATGGCCATGGCGGTACTGCACACGCTTGAGCCAATCGCCAGCGCAATCGCCCACTGCAGGGCTTTTAAACGGCGGGCATGCTTCACTTGGCGCGAACGCTGGGTCATAAGCTGGAATTCCGTTCTTGTAGTCGACTTGCGGGCTGGAGCCGGCTCACCCCATATAGGTGAGAACAGGCATCAATTCACGGGAAAAGTGTAATGGATCATGCGCATTTCACAAACCTGAAAGGCCCAGCCGCGTTTGCTGGCGGCCCTGTCCGCCACCACGACGCAGACGCCGCGCAAACGACAAGGGCACCCTGAGGTGCCCTTGCTTGCCTTGCGTGCTTGATCAGGCGGCGCCAAACGCCGCCTGCAGCGGCATCAGGCCTCGGCCAGCGCGATGCGCAACATGCGGCGCAGCGGCTCGGCGGCGCCCCACAGCAGTTGGTCGCCCACGGTGAAGGCGCCCAGGTACTGCGAACCCATCGACAGTTTGCGCAGACGGCCCACCGGAATATCCAGCGTGCCGGTGACGGCGACCGGGGTCAGCGCGGAAACCGTGGCTTCCTTGGTGTTGGGTACGACCTTGGCCCATTGCGTGCCTTCGGCGATCAGCGCCTCGATCTCGTCCAGCGGCACGTCGCGCTTGAGCTTGATGGTCAGCGCCTGGCTGTGGCAGCGCATCGCGCCGATGCGCACGCACAGGCCGTCGATCGGCGTGGCGGGCGTGCCGAAGGCGGCGCCGCGGCCCAGGATCTTGTTGGTCTCGACCTCGCCCTTCCACTCTTCCTTGGACATGCCATCGCCCAGATCCTTGTCGATCCAGGGAATCAGGTTGCCGCCCAGCGGTACGCCGAAGTGCTCGTGGGGCAACGCCGGATCCTTTTGCTTGGCCAACACGCCGCGGTCGATTTCCAGGATGGCCGACGCGGGATCGTCCAGCAGCGACTTGACCGACTGGTTGATTTCGCCGAACTGGGTCAGCAGTTCACGCATGTGCTGCGCGCCGCCGCCGGAAGCGGCCTGGTAGGTCATGGAGGTCATCCATTCCACCAGGTCGTTGTTGAACAGGCCGGCCAGGCCCATCAGCATGCAGCTGACGGTGCAATTGCCGCCGATAAAGTTGCGCACGCCGCGCTTGAGCGCCGCGTCGATGACCGGACGGTTGACCGGATCCAGCACGATGATGGCGTCGTCGGCCATGCGCAGGGTGCTGGCGGCATCGATCCAGATGCCGTTCCAGCCCGCGCCGCGCAGTTTCGGGTAGACCTCGGAGGTGTAGTCGCCGCCTTGCGCCGTCACGATGATCGGCAGTTTTTTCAGAGCGTCAATGTTGTAGGCGTCTTGCAGCGGACCTGCGCCAGTGGCCCAAGTGGGCGCGGCGCCGCCAGCGTTGCTGGTGGAGAAAAACACCGGTTCGATCAGTGCGAAGTCGTTCTCGTCGCGCATGCGTTGCATGAGCACCGAGCCGACCATACCGCGCCAGCCGACAAGGCCTACTGCTTGATTCATTTCAATCGCTCTTTAAAGGTGTGGAGACTAGGGTCCAGGGGGAAAAAGCCGTGCAATTCAACAATTTATCAGAATGCACGGCCGGATGTTGCGGCGCAGCTATAAAAATTGGGGGCCACAATGGGTGCAAGACGCTTTCGAGGCGCTGCCACAACAACAAAACAAGGGGGCGGCCTGACGGGGCCGCCCCTTGTTTGGTACCGACTCGGCCACCAGACGCGCGAGCGCCCGGCGGCGGGATCCCAAAAAAGATCAGGCAAGCGCCTTCAGCACCGCATCGCCCATCTGCGCCGTGCCGACCTTGGTGGTGCCCGGCTCGAAGATGTCCGCAGTGCGCAGGCCCTCGGCCAGCACGCGGCGCACGGCGGCCTCGATGCGGTCGGCCTGCGGCGCCAGGTTCAGCGAATAGCGCAGCAGCATGGCGGCGGACAGGATGGTCGCCAGCGGATTGGCGATACCCTGGCCGGCGATATCGGGCGCGGAGCCGTGGCTGGGTTCGTACAAGCCCTGGCCGCCCGCGTTCAGCGAAGCCGAGGGCAGCATGCCGATCGAGCCGGTCAGCATGGCCGCTTCATCCGACAAGATGTCGCCGAACAGGTTGCCGGTCACGATGACGTCGAATTGGCGCGGGTTGCGCACCAGCTGCATGGCGGCGTTGTCGACGTACATGTGCGACAGCTCCACGTCGGGATACTCGCGCGCGACTTCGATGACGATGTCGCGCCAGAACTGCGAGGTCTCCAGCACGTTGGCCTTGTCCACGCTGCACAGCTTCTTGCCGCGCTTGCGGGCCGATTCGAAGCCGATGCGCGCAATCCGGCGCACTTCCGATTCCGCGTAGCGCATGGTGTCGTAGCCTTCGCGCTCGCCCGTGAAGGCGCCGTCGGGCGACGAACGCACACCGCGCGGCGTGCCGAAATAAATGTCGCCGGTCAGTTCGCGAATGATCAAAATGTCCAGGCCGGACACGATCTCGGGCTTGAGCGACGAGGCGCTGGCCAGCTCCGGATACAGGATGGCCGGACGCAGGTTGGCGAACAGGCCCAGCGCCTTGCGCAGGCCCAGGATGGCCTGCTCGGGGCGGAACTCGCGCGGCAGGCTGTCGTACTTCCAGTCGCCCACGGCGCCGAACAGCACGGCATCCGATTCCTTGGCCAGATTCAGGGTGGCCGGCGGCAGCGGATGTTCGAACGCATCGAAAGCGGCGCCGCCCACCGGCGCTTGCTTGATCTCAAAGGAAACGTCCAGCGCCTTCAGGACGCGCACGGCCTGCTCGACGATTTCCGGGCCGATGCCGTCACCCGGCAAGACTGCGATGTTGTGAGTCATACGAAAACAATCCTGTAATCAGAATAAGAGTGGCGTCAGGCGATCGGGCGGCTTTCCAGCCACGGATGACGGGCCAGGCGTTCGGCCTCGAAGGCGCGGATCTTGTCCGACTGGCGCAGGGTCAACCCGATATCGTCGAAGCCATTGAACAGACAGTACTTGCGGAAGGGTTCAATGTCGAAGCCCATCTCCCGCCCGTCCGCCGCCACCACGACCTGGCGTTCAAGATCGACGCGCAGCTTGTAGCCCGGGAAAGCCTTCACTTCGTCGAACAGGCGCGCGACTTCCAGCTCGGACAGGACTATCGGCAGCAGGCCGTTCTTGAAGCTGTTGTTGAAGAAAATATCGGCATAGGACGGCGCGATGATGGCGCGGAAACCGAACTGCGTCAGCGCCCAGGGCGCGTGCTCGCGGCTGGAGCCGCAGCCGAAGTTCTTGCGCGCCAGCAGCACCGAGGCGCCCTGGTAGCGCGGCTGATTCAGCACGAAATCCGGATTCAGCGGACGCTTGCTGTTGTCCATGCCGGGCTCGCCGTGGTCCAGATAGCGCAGCTCGTCGAACAGGTTCGGGCCGAAGCCGGTGCGCTTGATGGACTTGAGGAACTGCTTGGGGATGATGAGGTCCGTGTCGACGTTTTCGCGATCGAGCGGAGCCACCAGGCCTTCGTGAGTGGTAAATGCTTGCATGATGTCGGTACTCGGTGCTTGACGCTTAACGGAAAGTGCGGACGTCGACGAAATGACCGGCGACGGCAGCGGCGGCGGCCATGGCGGGGCTGACCAGATGGGTGCGTCCGCCCTGCCCTTGCCGGCCCTCGAAGTTGCGGTTCGAGGTGGAGGCGCAACGCTCGCCAGGTTCGAGGCGGTCGGCGTTCATGGCCAGGCACATGGAGCAGCCCGGCTCGCGCCATTCAAAACCGGCTTCGATGAAGATCTTGTCCAGCCCTTCGCGCTCGGCCTGTTGCTTGACCAGGCCCGAACCCGGCACCACCATGGCCTGGCGCACATTGGACGCCACATGCTTGCCGCGCGCCACGGCGGCGGCTGCACGCAGGTCTTCGATGCGCGAGTTGGTGCACGAGCCGATGAACACGCGATCCACGCGAATGTCGGTAAGCGGCGTATTGGGCTTCAATCCCATGTATTGCAGGGCGCGCTCCATGCCGCTGCGGCGCACGTCATCCTTTTCACGATCGGGATCCGGCACGCGGGAATCCACCGGCAACACCATTTCGGGGGAGGTGCCCCAGGTGACTTGCGGCTTGATATCGCGGGCGTTGACCTCCACCACGGCATCGAACTTGGCGCCCTCATCGGTATGCAGGGTGCGCCAGTAGCCCACCGCCTGGTCCCAAAGCACGCCGGTGGGTGCAAAGGGACGCCCGCGGAAATACTCAATGGTCTTGTCGTCGACCGCCACCATGCCGGAACGGGCGCCGGCTTCGATGGCCATGTTGCAGACGGTCATGCGACCTTCGACGGACAGGGCGCGCATCGTGCTGCCGGAAAATTCGATCGCGTAGCCGGTGCCGCCGGCGGTGCCGATGATGCCGATGATGTGCAAGACCACGTCCTTGGCCGTACAGCCGAAGGGCAGCTCGCCATCGACCTTGATCAGCATGCTCTTGGCTTTCTTCATGAGCAGCGTCTGGGTCGCCAGGACGTGCTCGACCTCGGAGGTGCCGATGCCGAAGGCCAGCGCGCCCACCGCGCCATGCGTGCTGGTGTGCGAATCGCCGCAGACCACGGTCATGCCAGGCAGGGTCGCGCCCTGCTCCGGGCCGATCACGTGCACGATGCCCTGGCGCAGGTCATTCATGCGGAATTCGGTGATGCCGTACTTGTCGCAGTTGGCGTCCAGCGTATCCACCTGCAGGCGGGAAATCGGGTCATCGATGCCCTGGGCGCGGTTCAGCGTCGGCACGTTGTGGTCCGCGACCGCCAGATTGGCGCCCGTGCGCCACGGCTTGCGGCCGGCCATCGCCAGGCCTTCGAACGCCTGGGGACTGGTGACTTCATGCACCAGGTGGCGGTCGATATAGAGCAGACAGGTGCCGTCTGATTCCTGGTGGACGACGTGGGCGTCCCAGAGTTTGTCGTAAAGAGTTTGGGCCATGGATGCGCTCTGCAAGTAGACAGTCCGGCTCGTGCCGCACGCGGTTGAAAACGACCTCCGCGCGCCGGCCACTGCGGCATGAACGAATTATGCACAGGGTCTCAACCTAGTACAATTGCACCTTATATACCAGTATCGACACTACCATGCTAGGAAACGACAGGGATCACTTCGTCCTATTTCCATGCCCCAACCGCTCCGCAACCAAACAGTTACAGATACAAATTCGGGTATTTAAAACAGATACAAAATTATCAAACCGATATAATCGTTGTTCAGCGCGGACGCCTAAACTGCGAAACAAAGCGCAATAAACCGCATTTATCCCGCATTAAACTGGATCACAATTCCGGAATATGGCGAAATTAGTGCAAATTCAAGCTAATTGAGAGATGATGCGCGAAGAAACTCAAACTGCCGATCGGAAAACTTCGTCAAGAATTAACAAATATTGACTCGTCAAAACTGACATTTCCACACAATATGGCGGCCATTAATTCCTAACTCGACTCGCGAATAATCACTATGGCTTCGTTTTTGCTCAAAAGCACGACTTCGGTCCTTGCCCTGGCATTCGTTCCTGCGGCATTTGCACAGTCATCGGCTCCCGCCTCCGGGCAAGCCGGGGTCACGCTGAACCAGATCGTCGAACAGACCCTGCTCAGCAACCCGGAAATCCAGGCTAAGTACCACGATTTCCAGGCTTCGCTGGAAGGCCAGGCCGTCGCTCGCGGCGCCTTCTTCCCGCAGATCAATGCGCAAGGCTATGTGGGGCGCGAGTATCGCAACAACGTACCCGGAGTCGGGTCGCAAAGCTGGAACCGTCCCGGCTACAGCGTGGAACTGCGCCAGTTGATTTTTGACGGCTTCCGTACGAGCAACGACGTCAAGCAAGCTGGCTTCGACAAGCTGGCGCGTTTCTATGACCTGCTGGCCACCAGCGACAACACCGCGTTCGGCGCCGTGCAGGCCTACATCGATCTGCAGCGCTACCGCGACATGGAGCTGCTGGCCCGCCAGAACTACACCCTGCACGAAGAAACGCTCAAGCAGATTGGCGAGCGCGCTGATTCCGGCGTGGGCCGCCGCGTCGACCTGGAACAGGCCGGCGGGCGCCTTGCGCTGGCCCAGACCAACCTGATGACCGAAACCGCCAACCTGCTGGACGTGCAGCAACGCTTCCAGCGCGTCACCGGCGCCCTGCCCCCCGAGTCGATGCAGCCGACGCCCGATATCGCCAGCAAGCTGCCGGTCAAGCCGGCAGACTTCAACGAATCGCTGCGCCGCAATCCCAGCTTCCTGTCGAAGCAGGCGGGGCTGCAGGCCGCGCAGGCCGGCGTCGCCTCGTCCAAGGGCGCTTTCTCGCCCAAGTTCGAGTTCGTGGCAGCCACCGGCCGCGACCAGAACGACCCGACACCGCAAAACCGCGACATCCAGAACTCCAGCGTCCAGGTTGTCATGAGCTACAACCTGTACCGCGGCGGCGCCGATTCCGCCCGCGTACGCCAGACCTCCGCGCAGTCCTACGCTGCGCGCGATATCCGCGATTACACCTGCCGCAACGTGCAGCAAGACCTGGCGGTGGCCTGGAACAACGTCGCCAGCCTGAGCCAGAAGCTGCCGTTCCTGCGCGACCACGAAGTGGCCACCACGAAGGTGCGCGAAGCCTATCGCCAGCAGTTCCAGATCGGCCAGCGTTCGCTGCTGGACTTGCTGGACACCGAAAACGAATTGTTCGAGTCGCGCCGCGCCTTGACCAACGGCCTGTATGACCTCCAGCTCGCCCAGTACCGCTGGCTGGCGCTGTCGCACGCGCTGCTGCCCGCGCTGTCGCTGCAGCCCGCACGCAATGAAATGCCCGAGGAAAACGGCAAGCTGGAAGTCTCCGACGAAGTGATCAAACTCTGCAACTCGACGGTTCCCGACTCCGCCCGCCTGGCTCCCGTGCGCGTGCAATACAACGAAGGCAATCTGCCGCCCACGTTCATCCCGGTAAACTCGCCCAAGGCCAAACCCTAGGCGACGCAAGCGCAAGGAGACCCTATGCAGAAACAGGGCAACGACTTCTCACAACTGGACGCGGATTTTGTCCGCGTCCTGGAAGACCTGATCGACGCGCTGATAGCCAATGGCACCTTGCGTATGACCGACCTGCCTGTGCAGGCCCAGCAAAAGCTGACCCAGCGCAAGCAACAGCGCGCGCGCCTCTCCGAACACCTCGACCTGCTGGATGACGAAGATGGACAAGTTATCTGAAACGGCGGCCCGGGAGTGGCGCGCTGACGCGCGCGCGGCGCACGACGACCCTCTGCTGGACTGCCTGGTCGAAATCACCCGGCTGCATGGCGTAACGGCGACGGGACAGGCTTTGTCCGCGGGTCTGCCTCTGGAAGAACACAAACTGACTCCCGCATTGCTGCCGCGCGCTGCCGCGCGCGCGCAGCTCTCCGCTCGCGTGGTCAAGCGCACGCTGGACAGCATCTCGCAGGACCTGTTGCCCGCGATCCTGCTGCTCAACGGCGAGCGCGCCTGCCTGTTGCTGAAAAAAGACGGCGAAACCTACGTTGTCAGCCACCCGGAACTGGGTGGCAGCTCGGTGGAAATGAGCGCCGCGGAACTGTCTGCGCAGTACACCGGGCTAGTGTGCTTCGTGCGTCCGCAGTTCCGCTTCGACGCGCGCGCGCCCGAAGTCGCCAAGGTGCGCGAGCGCCATTGGTTCTGGGCCGCCATCATGGAAAACCGGCGCATGTACCGCGATGCGCTGATCGCCGCCCTGCTGATCAATATCTTCGCGATGGCGATGCCGCTGTTCACCATGAACGTGTATGACCGCGTCGTGCCGAACAACGCCGTCGAGACACTCTGGGTGCTGGCTATCGGCATCACGCTGGTCGTGATCTTCAACATGATCCTGAGCACCGCGCGCTCCCATGTGGTGGACAGCGCCAGCAAGCGGGTCGACGTGCGCCTGTCGGCGCAGATCATGGAACGGGTGCTGGACCTGCGCATGGAAGGCCGGCCGGTGTCGGTGGGCTCCTTCGCCGCCAACCTGCGTTCGTTCGAATCCATCCGCGACTTCATCGCGTCGGCCACCATCACTACCCTGGTGGACCTGCCCTTCATTCTCCTGTTCCTGCTGGCGCTGGCCTGGATCTCACCCTGGATGATCCTCCCGCCCCTGGTCGCGATCGTGCTGATCCTGCTGGTATCGCTGGCGGCGCAGGCCCGCATGGAATCGCTGACCATGGCATCGTTCCAGGCCTCGTCACAACGCAATGCAACCCTGGTCGAGGCGCTGACCGGCCTGGAGTCTGTCAAGACGCTCAATGCCCAGGGCTCGATACAGCGCAACTGGGAACGCGCCACCGAATTTATCGCCCTGACTGGCGGCAAGCTGAAGTTGATTTCGTCTTCGACGGTCGGCTTCGTGCAGGCCGTCCAGCAATTGGTATCGATCTCCGTCGTCATCATCGGTGTCTACCAGGCGCAGGAATCCGCCATTTCCATGGGCGGCATCATCGCCGCCTCCATGATCGCCGGCCGCTGCCTGGCCCCGCTCGGCCAGGTCGCCGGGCTGCTCATGCAGTACCAGAACGCGCGCACCTCGCTCGGCTCGATCGACAACTATATGAAGCTGCCGATCGAACGTCCGGCAGAAGCCGAATTCCTGCATCGCCCGGTCTTCCACGGTGGTATTGAATTCCGCGACGTTACCTTCAGCTATCCCGGTAGCAAACAGCCGGTGCTGAAAAAGGTGTCCTTCAAACTGCAGCCGGGCGAAAAAGTAGGCATCATCGGCCGCATCGGTTCCGGCAAGACCACGCTGGAAAAACTGGCACTGGCGCTGTATCAGCCCACCGAGGGCGCCGTGCTGCTGGACGGCGTCGACGTGCGCCAGATCGATCCCGCCGACGTGCGCCGCGCCATCGGCCACGTGCCGCAGGACCCGCTGCTGTTCTATGGCAGCCTGAAACACAACCTCGCGATGGGCGCGCCCTACGCCGACGACGCCAGCATCCTGGCGGCCGCCAATATGGCCGGCGTCACCGATTTCGCCAACCTGCATCCCGACGGCTTCGACATGGTCATCGGCGAACGCGGCGAGTCCCTCTCCGGCGGCCAGCGCCAGTCGGTGGCGGTGGCACGTGCCCTGATCAACGATCCGCCCATCCTGCTGCTGGACGAGCCTAGCAGCAACATGGACCACCAGAGCGAAGCGCAACTGCGCAAGCGCCTGGGCGAAGCCAGCGCCACCAAGACGATCCTGCTGGTCACGCACCGCACTGCCCTGCTGGACCTGGTCGACCGCCTGATCGTGATCGACAACGGTCACATCGTGGCCGACGGTCCCAAGGAACAGGTTGTCGAAGCACTGCGTCAAGGACGCGTCGGACGCGGAAGCTGAGGAAACCATGCTGAACAATCCCGGCGAAACCCGGCACGGCCTGTTTGGAAGCTTGTGGCGCATGCTGCGCGGCGTCTTCGTGTTCTTCTTCGACCGCCTGCTGGACGGAGCCGAAAAAGGCAAACCCCAACAACGCTCCGACTACGTCGGCAACGCGGAATGGGTCATCCATGAATCCCAGGCGCGCGGCTCGCGCATCCTTCTGTGGGTCAGCCTGCTGGCCACCGGCGGACTGCTGCTGTGGGCGGGTACCGGCAGTATCGACGAAGTCGTCCGGGGCGAAGGCAAGGTCGTGCCGTCGCGCCAGGTCCAGATCATCCAGAGCCTGGACGGCGGCATCGTCGAGGAAATCCTGGTGCGTCCGGGGCAAGAAGTCGAGGCCGGGGAAGTCCTGCTGAAGATCGACTCCACCCGATTCGCTTCGTCCCTGGGCGAAAATAACGCGGAATACATGTCCCTGCTCGCCAAGGCCGCCCGACTGCAGGCCCTGGCCACCGGCGAGCCCTTCGTGGCCCCCGAGGAAGTGCTGACGCAGGCGCCTGGACTGGTGGAAATGGAGCGTAATGTCTGGCAAGCCCGCACCACGGAGCTGAACGCCACGGTCAACGTCGCCCGCGAGCAACTCAAGCAGCGCCAGGAAGACCTGCGCGAAACCATCGCCAAGCGTGACCAGGCCGCAGCCAGCTGCAGCCTGACCTCGCGCGAACTGCAGGTGACCCGTCCCCTGCTCAAGAGCGGGGCCGTATCCGAAGTGGATCTGCTGCGCCTGCAACGCGACGTGGCCCGCTATTGCGGCGAACAGAAAGGCGCCGAAGCCCAGATCGACCGCTTCCAGGCTTCCATCAAGGAAGCGGAAAGCAAGCTGCAGGAAGCCGAGCTGAACATCCGCAACCAGGCCCGCAGCGAACTGTCTGAAACCAACACCAAGCTGGCCACCCTGCGCCAGGGCAAACTGGCGCTGGCTGACCGCGTGAAACTGGCCGAAGTCCGCGCCCCGGTGCGCGGCACGGTCAAGACGCTGTTCAACAACACGGTCGGCGGCGTGGTCCAGCCCGGCAAGGACATCATCGAAATCGTGCCCAAGGACGACACGCTGCTGCTCGAAGTCCGCATCCAACCGCGCGACATCGGCTTCCTGCATGCCGACCAGAAGGCGGAAGTGAAATTCACGGCGTACGACTTCGCCATCTACGGCGGCCTGGAAGGCAAGGTGGAACAGATCGGCGCGGACACCGTGACCGATGAGAAAGGCAATTCCTACTATGTAGTACGGGTCCGCACGGACCGCAGCACGGTAGGCGACAAACTGTTGCCCATCATCCCCGGGATGGTGGCGGAGGTTCATATCCTGACTGGCAAGCGCACGGTGCTGCAGTACCTGCTCAAGCCCATACTGCGCGCCAAGGCGAATGCCTTTACCGAACGTTAAAGGAGGGCTGCAAGGCTTTATGAAACCCGTTCCTGTTCTGTTGATTACGCACGACGACCTGTTGTGGCAGCACTGGCGTGGCCTGAACCCGGCCCGCTGGCTGGCGGCCCGCGGGCGCGGCCTGGCCGACCTGCAGCGCTGGCGCGAACAGGGCCGTACGCTGGCGGTCTTGGACGCGGACCTGCCCCGCCTGCCGTCCTGGCAGGACCCCAGCTGGGCCACGACCTTGGCAGACATGCACGTGGTTGTCGCCAGCCCCAGCCCAAATGATGAGCAAGGCACCCGGGTCCTGGGCGCCGGCGCGCACGGATACTGCCACGGCTATGCGTCGGCAGCTTCGCTGTCCCAGGCGTTGGAAGTCGTCGCATCCGGCGGCATCTGGATGGGCCGTTCCCTGGTGTCGCGGCTGCTCAAACTGGTCGCCGAACGCGCCCAGGATGCGCACTCCTGGGACGGCGGCGTGCTGACCGAACGTGAAATCACCGTCGCCCGCTATGCCTCCAGCGGCCAGGCCAATGCGCAGATCGCCGAAGCCCTGGGCATTACCGAACGCACGGTCAAGGCCCATCTGTCTGCCGTTTTCGAAAAGCTGGGCGTAACCGACCGCCTGCAACTCGCCCTGCTCGTTCACGGCATTTCAGCCCCCGCCGACGCCAAAATCAAAATTACTTCCTGATACTGTCCTTGAGGACAATATCCCGCGCCGGCGGCGCAATCTAGTATCTGGCCATCTTGGATAACTCCCTGAAACGGAACCAACATGGCCAACACCTCCCCCGCAGTCGTCAACGAAATCTCCGGTCGCGCGTGGATACGCAATAGCGACGGTTCTCTGACCGAACTGCATCAAGGCAGCAAGGTCCCCGCCGGCAGCGACGTCGTCACTGCCTCGGGCGCCACGGTTTCGCTTCAGGTTGAAAACGGCATGCCTATCGTCATCGGCGAAGGCCGCGAGGTCGCGGTAACCGGCGACATGACCGGCCCGCTGGCCGACCCGTCCGAAGCGGCGGTGGCCCCGCCCTCCGGCACCGATTCCGACCGTCTCCTGGCCGCCCTGCGCGACGGCCGCGATCCGTTCGACGAACTGGATCCCACCGCAGCCGTCTTGACCGGCGGCGGCCCTGACGGCGGCAGCAGCTTCGTGCGCTTGGCCCGCATTCTGGAAACGACCACGCCGCTCGACCTGGCTTACCCGAACCCCAGCCGCGGCCAGGAAATCCTGCCCCGCCTGTCCGGTACCGGCGCCGGCGCCGGCGGTGACGATGACGCAACCCCAGCCACCGTCAATACTCCCCCCAACGCGCTGAACGACGCTGCCAGCGGAGACCAGAACAGCCTGGTGCGCGGCAACCTGCTGCTGAACGACTCGGACCCCGACGGCGACCCGCTGGCGATCGTCTCGGTCAGCGGCCGCCCCATGACCCCGGCCGGCATCACGGTCAACGGCAGCAACGGCGGCACCTTCACGGTCCTGCCCGACGGCAGCTACGTCTTCACCCCGGGTAACGAATACGGCCACCTGGCCGTGGGCGAAACCGCCACGAGCACCATTTCGTACACCATCACGGATCCCAGCGGCGCCACCTCCACGGCGACCGTCGTCGTGACGATTACCGGCACCAACGACGGTCCGGTGTCCACCGCCATCGCCGACACCTCGGGCATCGACGCCCAGACCGGCGTGAGCTACAACGTCTCCAGCCATTTCTCGGACCCGGACACCAGCGACAAGCTCACCTTTACCGCCACCGGCCTGCCGCCCGGCCTGACCATCGACCCGAACACCGGCATCATCACCGGCACCATCGACCACTCCGCCTCGCAAGGCGGCAACAACGGCGTCTACACGGTAACGGTGACCGCCACCGACCCGTCCGGCGCCACGACGTCCCAGGACTTCAACTGGGACGTCACCAATCCCGCACCGACGGCGGCCAACGACAACGGCACCACGGATGAGGACACCACGCTCAGCGTCGACGCCCAAAACGGCGTCCTGGCCAACGACGTTGACCCGGATGGCGACACCCTTACCGTCTCGCAGGTCAACGGCGCCACCGGCAACGTCGGCACGCCGACGGCCGGCTCCAACGGCGGCTCGTTCACCCTGAACCCCGACGGCTCGTACTCGTTCAACCCCGGCAACGCCTTCCAGCATCTGGCGGTTGGCCAGACGGCGACCAGCTCGATCACCTATACCGTCACGGACGGCCAAGGCGGCACCAGCTCCGCCACGCTGACGGTCGAAATCACCGGCACCAACGACGCGCCGACCGCAGTTGCCCTGCAGAACCAGGACAACATGGACGGCGATGTCGTCAACTACAACCTGTCCGGCTTCTTCAGCGACCTCGACGACGGCGACTCCCTGGTCTACTCGGTCGACCACATCCCCGGCGGCCTGAAGTTCGACCCCACCACCGGCACCTTCACCGGCCAGTTCGCCAACTGGGCGTCCGATCACACCAACACGGGCGTCAAGGGCGAGTACCTCATCACCGTAACCGCCACCGACAAGTCGGGCGCAACCGTGTCCCAGACCTTCGTCTGGACCGTGGGCAACCCCGTCCCGGTCGCCACCAATGACGAAGGCACCACCGGTGAAGACAAGCCCCTGGTCGTTGACCACGTCACCGAAGGCGTACTGGGCAACGACAGCGATCCGGACGGCGACAAGATCCACGTTTCGCAGGTCAACGGCGTCGACGCCGACGTTGGCCAGCCTGTGGTCGGTTCCAATGGCGGCACATTCACGCTGAACGCCAACGGCACGTATACGTTCAATCCCGGCACGGCGTTCCAGTACTTGAATGACGGCCAGACGGCGACCACGTCGATCACGTACACCGTGTCCGACGCGCAAGGCGCGACCAGCACTGCCACCCTGACCATTACGGTAACCGGCCAGACCGACGCTCCTCCGGTCATCACGCCTGAGGACGCCGACGGCACCGTCACCGGCGCCCACAACAGCGTGGTCGAAGGCACGGGCAACACCGTCACCGGTTCCGTGACCGTCACCGCCGAAGCCGGCATCGCCGGCGTCACCGTCGGCGGCAAGGACGTCACCGGCGCCAGCACCACCCCGGTCATCATCACCACCGACAAGGGCGTCCTGACCGTCAGCGGCTACGACGCCGCCACCGGCAAGATCACCTACTCCTACAAGGAGACCGGCGGCGCCGACGACCACACCGCGGGCGATGACTCCGTCAAGGACAACTTCACCGTCACCGTCACCGACGTGGCCGGCGTGTCCACCAGCAACGACCTGGTCATCCAGATCATCGACACCGCGCCCGTCGCCAACGACGACACCGCTTCCGTCACCGAAGACGCGACCGCCCCGGTCACCGGCAGCGTGCTGACCAACGACAAGCTTGGCGCCGATGCTGTCACAACCGTCATCAACACCGCCGACGCCAAGTACGGCACGCTGGTGGACAACGGCGACGGCACCTGGTCCTATCAGCTCAATAACGGCCTGCAGGCTGTCCAGGCCCTCAACAACGGCCAGACACTGACCGAGACCATCCGCTACACCATCACCGACGCCGATGGCGACATCAGCGAAGCCGAACTGACCATCACCATCAATGGCCAGACCGACGCTCCTCCGGTCGTCACGCCGGAAGACGCCGACGGCACCGTCACCGGCGCGCACAACAGCGTGGTCGAAGGCACGGGCAACACCGTCACCGGTTCCGTGACCGTCACCGCCGAA